>CBDTWQ010000028.1:0-13148 GCA_965364115.1 uncultured Gammaproteobacteria bacterium
ATGTCATCTTGCCGGCTTCGGGCTGGGCTGAAAAAGAGGGCACCGTGTCGAACACGGACCGCCGTGTGCAATTGGGCCGCGCAGCGGTGCCGATGCCGGGTGAAGTGCGCCAAGACCTGTGGATTGTTCGAGATATCGGAAAAGGTCTGGGTCTCGACTGGAATTATAGGCATGTCTCTGAGGTTTACGAGGAAATGCGCGGCAGCATGCCCAGCATCGCGGGCATCACCTGGGAGCGGTTGAATCGTGATTCGTCGGTCACCTATCCTTGTGCGGATGAATCCGACCCGGGTCAGGGCGTAGTCTTCGTCGATGACTTCCCAACCGAATCGGGTCGTGCGCGCTTAGTCGCAGCGAAGTCGGTCTTGCCCGATGAACAGCCCGACGCGGAATATCCGTTGGTTCTAATCACCGGTCGTCAACTAGAACACTGGCACACCGGTTCGATGACAAGACGTGCTAGCGTGCTCGATTCGATCGAGCCGGTTGCGGTGATTTATTTGAACGCTGAAGACTTGAAAGCGCTGGGTGTTGAGGCCGGAAGTGAAATAGTGGCCAAATCTCGTCGTGGCGAATTAAGGGCCTATGCCAGGCCAGATGATGCACTGAAGCAGGGCGAGGTGTTCATTCCATTTTGTTATAACGAGGCGGCTGCGAATTTGCTCACCAACGAGGCGCTTGACCCGTTTGGCAAAATTCCGGAATTTAAATATTGTGCGATTCGGTTGGAAACCACCTAGGTTTCAAAAAGCAGAGTGTCGGGTTTTATAGGTTGGCCAGTTTGAACGAAAACTGCAGGTACCAGAAGGCGTAGGCGTTGTCTTCGATCTTCGGCGCGTAGGTTAGGTTGATCCCACCCCATGCTTTCGATAGTGAGACGAACGGCAGTGCTGCGAAAAATGGCTTGCCGTCGTTGTAACCAGGGCGCTTCATTGCCAAGCCTATGATGCCTAGGTCAAGATTGACCCTGTCTCGACCGGTGCCCAACTTGTGTCGGCGTTTGCTGCCAAAGCCGATGTATCGAGAGGTGTTGTTGTTGCTGTCCTTGAATGAAGCGAAAGTCATCACCGGAACCCATTGGTTACGTTCAGAAAAATCATACTGTAAGCCAATACCGTAGTTCGACTCGTTTAGATTTTCTCCCCCCAGATGAAAAGACTTACCGTTGATGATGAGCTGCAGATCGTCGGCGCTAGCGGGAATCCAGAAAACGGACGCAATTATTAGCAACCCTAATGATTTCAATTTCGATCCAAGCCAACTTAAGTTACCTTGCTTATCGGCTGAACGCGCGTTTCCCTTAGGCGTTATGATTGACATTGACTCGTCTAAGGTTCGGCCTTCTTGCGGCAATTGGGCGGACGGTAGTTTTGCGGAAGGGTGCCACCGGTGCAGTCCCATTCCATTGTTTCACCGCGCAGAAATGGAGCGAATATGATGGTTTGCGTATCCACTTCAGAACTCAGGCTATTCATATAAAGTCTGATGCCCTTCTTGAACATTCGAACTTCATGACCGCCCTTGATGATATGGGGTTCGTCGAGCCCTGCGAGGGTGTTCGAATCGGGGAGATATTGATTGAATTGGTAAAATTTGTTGACCATTTTTTTCAACGGAAGCATTTCTTCAATCGCGAGTTTGACTTGGGCGCGCTGGCTGTAATTGATATATTGCGGGATCGCAATAGCGGCAAAGATGCCCGAGATCGCCAAGGTAAAGATCACCGAGACGATCAAGAAAGTCACCGCGAGGCCGCCTTTATCAGCTGGCCCAGCGGGGATGTCCTGATTATATTTTGCGTCCCATTTTGGTTGCTTGGCGCGGATGAAAAAGATGATCTCGATGAGCGCTGCAATGGCTGGAATCAGAGTCCAGAAAAAGAGCAAATAAAACACCCCCCACCATTGACCTAGATAAATTCGATGAACCCCTAAGCCGCCGAGAAAGAATGCTAGGAATATTGCGATGAGTTTGTTTTTATAAAGCCGTGAACGTTGTATCGCGCCACATTGTGGGCAAGCATAGGCTGTGATGTGGAGTTTCTTTTGGCATCCTTGGCAAGCGCGAGCGGTCAAGCCTGGCGAAGGCTTTGCTGCAGGTGTTGGGTTGTTAAGGGTGTTTATCATAACCTTGATTCTAGGTCATGATTTAAAAAGTTTTCAGTAAAAACAACCTCTTATCGACAGAGAGCGAAGATTAAACCGATGGTTTGTTGGCTCGCAGTAACGGGGTCGACACTAGGTCGTCAGGGAAAGCGTTGTTAAGCACAAGACCCCGAGGGAAAGGGTCGTCCATCGCTTAATCAAGCGAATCGCATCCGAGTGATCTGCTAGCCGCAGAATTAGGGTGGGGCTTGCCAAGGGCTTGCCAAGGGCTTGCCAAGGGCTTGCCAGCGGCTCGTCTAGCGAAAAAACAACGCCGAGGGCGTGATTAACCGCCGGTCACGGGCGGGAAAAAAGCGATTTCGTCATTGTTGCCAATGGTCTTGTCGGCAGTCGCCATTTCTTGATTCACCGCGAACAACACCTCAAGCTCACCACCGAAGGCGCCTTCAAAAGGCTCGCCTCTTTTTCGCAGTAATTTCACCAGGTCACCGATTTTGTCGCAATCGTCCGGTAAGTTGAGGGTTTCAGTCGAGCAGTTCAAGGTCTCGGCTAATCGTGCAAAATAAAGAATTTTGGCCATTGCTTAGAAGTTCCAGTCAAATAACTGAATGCTGACCGGGTCACCCGCTTCGACCCCCGCATTCTCGTCGGGTAGCACGATAAAACAATTAGCTCGGCTCATCGATGTCAGGATGCCCGAACCCTGCTTGCCAGTTTTGCCAACTTGCCATTGATTGTTCGCATCGAGGCTTGCAATGCCGCGTTGAAATTCGTAACGGCCGGGCCTTTTTCGGATTCGGTCGGTGGCGGTGGCGTTGAGTAAAATCGGCCGCTTCGGTCGGCTGCCGGCCAGCGCGTGAATCGCTGGCAGCACAAATTGACTGAAGGTCACCATCACCGCGACCGGGTTGCCAGGCAAGCCCATAAAAGTGCTGCCATCGATTTGACCAAGGGTTAATGGCCTGCCCGGTTTGATTGCTATTTTCCAGAACTCGCTGCTGCCGATCGCTTCAAGCGCAGGCTTGATGTAGTCCGCTTCGCCCATCGAAACGCCGCCAGTACTGATCACCAAATCAGCCTGCTGGGCGGCGTCTGTCAGCGCTTGGCGGATCGCATCGGGTTGATCGGGGATAACCCCGAGATCAACGATTTCGACCGAAAGCCGAGACAATAATGCGTGCAAGGTGTAACGATTGCTGTCATAAATTTTGCCCGCGCGAAGCGGCTGGTCGATAGCGATTAACTCGTCGCCGGTTGAAAAGAATGCCACTCGAGGTTTGCGTTTGACCTTTAACCGAGCGATGCCCAGAGAAGCCAACACGCCGATATCGGCAGGGTTCAAGCGAGCCCCTGCTTCGATCACTTGATCGCCTTTGCCAATGTCTTCGCCCGCTTGACGAATGTTCTCGTCAATCCGGTGCTGGTGGTCGACGCGCACCTTGCCATCGCTGTCGCGCTCAGTTTGCTCTTGCATGATGACTGCGTTGGTGCCGGCGGGAATCAACGCGCCGGTCATGATGCGGACGCATTGACCAGGCAGGCAGGGTTCGGTGAATGGGGTGCCGGCAAAAGCAGTTCCGACATCGTCTAAAAGGCTAATGCCCGACGGTTTGAGGCTTTCGATTGCCACCGCAACGCCATCCATTGCTGAATTGGCATGTGGCGGAACATTAATCGGCGAAAAAATGCTGTCGTGGTTAACTCGATCCAAGCAGTCGCGAAGCGGCAGGCTCTCGCTTTCGGTGACAGGCTTGACGCGTTCTTCAATGCGCGCGATTGCCTCGCCGAGGCTGATCATGTTCGGTTCGAACGGGTCGGCACAGCTGGGGGCGGAAATACGGTTCATGAATGGCTTGGCAACATAGGTGGGGTAATTGACGCATAGACAAGGGCAAAATGGTAGCGCTGTTGAGGGTTTTTTATTGATACCGCGAAGGGTGTTCAGTTAGTGCATAGAGTTTTCTTGGGCTTGCGAAACTCCAACCCAATATCGTTATTTTACGTTTTGGGCTGTAAATGATCGCTCGACAGTGGTAGTTTTAACCCTACGCATACAAATCCCTGCTGCTATACGAATTCTTGGTGGTCGCAGGGGTAACTAAGAATCAAAAATCGGTTAGCTGGAGGAAGCAATGCAAAAATCCCTACATATTGACCCGGGTAAGTGCACGGGTTGTCTACAATGCGAAATGGCCTGTTCTTACGAACACACCGGCACTTTCAACCCCTCTCGATCCTTTATAAAGGTTTTCACTTTTCACGATGAAGGCCGTTTTGCGCCTTATACCTGCACCCAGTGCGATGAAGCTTGGTGTATGCGAGCTTGCCCGGTCGATGCAATCAGCATAGACGCGAGCACCGGTGCAAAAGTGATTTCTGACGACAAATGTGTGGGTTGCAAGGTCTGCACCATCGCCTGTCCTTTTGGAACGGTCAACTATTCGCAAACCACCGGTAAAGTCGTCAAGTGCGATCTCTGTGGCGGTGACCCAGAGTGTGCCAAGGCCTGCCCAACCGATGCGATCACTTATATTGATGCCGACTGGACTGGATATGACCGAATGATGGCTTCCGCTGCTAAGAGCCTGCCTTCAGCCGAAACAACCGCTTAATAATGGGAGAGAAAAATCATGTCTTGGACCAGAAAAATACTGAGAGTCGATCTCTCTAAGGGAACATGCACTTCCGAACCGCTCAACATGGAATGGGCGAATCAATATCTAGGCCAGCGTGGGCTAGCATCAAAATACCTGAGCGAAGAAGTCGATCCGAAATGCGACGCGCTAGGTGCTGAAAATAAAATGATTATGGCTACCGGGCCGTTAACCGGCACCATGGCCTCAACTGGCGGGCGTTACTCGGTGATTTGTAAAAGCCCGTTGACTGGCGCGATTGCCTGCTCAAATTCAGGTGGATTCTTCGGCGCTGAAATGAAATTTGCCGGTTGGGATATGATCATTTTTGAAGGTCAATCTGAAAAGCCGGTTTATCTGCTAGTTCAAAATGAGCGTGCAGAGTTGCGCTCGGCCGAAGGTTTATGGGGCAAGTCTGCTTGGGAAACCGACGACATATTGCATCAAACTCATCAAGACCCGCAATTGCGAGTCGCCTGTATCGGGCGAACCGCTGAGCACGGCTGTTTGTATTCCGCGATCATCAACGACAAGCATCGGGCTGCCGGGCGTTCAGGTGTTGGCACCGTGATGGCGTCGAAAAATCTGAAGGCGGTCGCGTTGCGTGGCACCGGTGGAATTGGCAACATCCATGATGCCGATGCGTTCTTCGCAGCCACCAATGAAGGCAAGGCAGTGCTCGCCGAAAATGGGGTTACCGGACAAGGTTTGCCGGCTTATGGCACACAAGTTTTGATGAATGTTATCAATGGCATCGGCGCGCTACCGGCACGAAATATGCGTGACGTTGGTTTCGAAGGCGCTGAGAACATTTCTGCAGAGGCGATGGTTGAGCCGCGCAAAAGCGATGGTAAGGCAAACCTGACGACCAATGGTGCCTGTTTTGGTTGCACCATCGCCTGTGGGCGAATTTCGACGGTCGACCCGACGCATTTCACGGTTAAAGATAAGCCGCAATACCAGGGTGCTTCTGGTGGTCTTGAATATGAGGCGGCCTGGGCATTGGGCGCTGACACCGGTGTCGATGACCTCGACGCGCTGACCTACGTTAACTTTCTCTGCAACGAAGATGGTATGGATCCAATTACCTACGGCTGCACCGTCGCCGCAGCAATGGAAATGTTCGAAGAAGGGGTTCTCACCACCGAGCATACCGGTGGAATTGAACTGACTTTTGGCAACACCGAGGCGTTCGTCGCGATTACGGAACAGTTTGTTACCGGTGAAGGTTTTGCTAAGGATCTCGGCCTGGGGTCGAAACGGCTTTGTGAAAAATATGGTCGTCCCGAGCTTTCGATGACGGTGAAAGGACAGGAGTTTCCTGCCTATGACCCACGCGGGATTCAGGGCATCGGCCTTGCTTACGCCACTTCTAACCGTGGTGCATGCCATCTTCGTGGCTATACGATTGCTTCTGAAGTGCTCGGCATTCCTGTCAAAACCGAACAGAGCGACACCGACGGTAAGCCAGAGCTGGTTAAAGCATTTCAGGATGCCACCGCGTTAGTCGACTCGGCCGGACTCTGCGTGTTCACCACCTTTGCTTGGGGCATGGATAACATCGCACCTCAGATCGATGCCGCCTGTGAGGGTGATTGGAGCGTCGAAAACTGTCTTGAGGCTGGAGAACGAATCTGGAATATGGAGCGCTTGTTCAACGAGGAAGCTGGATTTACCGCGAATGATGACAAGCTACCTAAGCGTTTACTGGAAGAAGTGGTTAAACATGGTCCAACCGCAGGTCAAACCAATCGTTTAGGCGATATGCTGCCGAAGTATTATGAAGTTCGGGGCTGGAGCGCGGATGGTAAAGTAACCTCTGAAACTAAACAGCGACTGTCTATTTAGCCATCGACTATTTAGCCACCGACTATTTAGCCAAGGTTCGCGCTTATCTGCGGGTGCAGGGACGCACCTCGCGCAGATTTTTGGACCATTGACGACAAAGGCTTCGCCCAGCACAGCAGAACGTTGCGCGTTTCTGATCGCGGCACTCCAAATCAATTACGAGGTAACACTCAATGCAACATATCATCATCGGAGCGGGTCCGGCGGGTGTTATCGCCGCAGAAACTTTGCGTAAGGCCGATTCAGACGCGTTAATCACGATCATCGGTGACGAACCTGAACCCCCTTATTCGCGCATGGCGATTCCTTACTACCTGATCCAAAACGTTCCAGAGTCAGGTACCTATTTGCGCGACCCCACAAAACACTTTGAAGATTTGAATATTGATCTGGTGCAGCAGCGGGTTGATAAAGTTGACCCCGATAGCAAACAGATTGTGTTGGCAGATGGCAGCACGCGAGCTTATGACAAGCTACTCATCGCCACTGGGTCAAAGCCAGTTAGTCCACCTATTCCTGGGTTGGACTTACCTCAGGTTCACTCCTGCTGGACCTTGGAAGATGCTCGAAACATCATCAAACTCGCGCAACCGGGTGCTAGCGTGGTGCTGATCGGTGCAGGCTTCATCGGCTGTATTATTTTGGAGGCGCTGGTTAAACGTGGGGTCATGCTCACCGTCGTTGAAACCGGCAATCGAATGGTGCCTCGGATGCTAGACGATAAAGCCGGCGGCTTGCTGGAAAGCTGGTGTAAAGCGGCAGGAATCGACGTGCACACTTCTTGTAGCGTTCAGTCGATCACTGCTGCGAGTAACGATCAAGTGAACCTCAGTCTGAGCGACGGTGGCGCGTTAAGTGCCGCGCTAGTGATTACCGCAACCGGCGTCAAAGCCAATCTTGGGCTGCTGGATGGCACCGGCATCGACACTGACTTCGGCATATTGGTTAACCGCCGTATGCAGAGCAGCAATGCCGATGTATATGCGGCAGGCGATGTTGCCCAAGGGGTCGATTTCTCAACCGGCAAGCAGGAAGTGCAGGCGATTCAACCGACCGCAACGGACCACGGCCGCATAGCGGCGCTGAATATGGTTGGCCCCGGTGAGGAGCATCACGGCACCTTGAACATGAACGTGCTCGACACGGTTGGTTTGGTTTCTTGTTCATTCGGTCTCTGGATGGGCGTTGATGGCGGTGATAGCACCGAACTTTATAACCCGAACGAGTTTCAATACATCAATCTGCAATTCGACGGTGATTTGCTGGTCGGCGCTAGCAGCGTAGGCAAGACCCAGCACGTTGGTGTGTTGCGCGGTTTGATTGAATCGAGAATCGACCTAGCTAAGTGGAAAAGCAGACTGCTCAAAGACCCTACTCTGGTCATGGATGCTTATATCGGCGCTACTCAAGAACTGGGCTACCGTTGATTTCTGCCATTCGGCCACTCAATTGAATCTGAGTCGATCTTAAGAGATCTCGTGGCAATGAACATCAGTATCGAACTCTATGCATCGTTGATGAAGTATTTGCCGCCGGGTAAATCCCGGTTTAAGCGCGAACTCGAGATTGAATCAGGCCTAACCCTGACTCGATTAGTCGAACAGCTTCATATTGAACCGCAGCAAGCCCATTTAGTGTTGGTCAACGGTCGACATATTAATCTCGAAGATCGCGATCAACATGCGCTGCAGGAAGATGATGTGATCTCAATATGGCCACCGGTGGCTGGTGGTTGAAGAACGCATCAATTTGGAGATGGGTTACCGCGCCGACGAGTTTGGCAAGGTGCTGCAAGGTCCGTTTAGTGGCGAAAAATCTCCCTATCAGTGTGATCAAGTCGAACTTAATCGGTGGCGC
Source organism: uncultured Gammaproteobacteria bacterium (assembly GCA_965364115.1). Classification (GTDB taxonomy): domain Bacteria; phylum Pseudomonadota; class Gammaproteobacteria. The sequence goes on from CBDTWQ010000028.1 coordinate 8,444, forward strand.
TTGGCGCAGCCAGGCGAGGCTTTCGCGCTCGAAGTTTTAGTGGCGACACAGCCGCCTCGAATTCTTGGTTTGTTTAAATTGCCAGTGCTCAAAGTTGAATTCACCTTAACCGACACGGCAACCCCATTGCGGGAATCATTTTTCCATCGGTTTCATCAATATTTTCATAAGGGTGGTGGATGAATCAAGCTGAGAGCGAACGCTACGCACGGCACATTCGGTTGTCATCGATTGGTGAGTCAGGGCAGCAGGCTTTTTTGGATGCGAGCGTATTGATTGTGGGTGTCGGTGGGCTTGGCGCACCGGCCGCGATGTATTTGGCAGCGGCGGGTGTGGGTAAACTGGTGCTGAATGATTTCGATATCGTCGAAACTTCCAACTTGCAGCGCCAAATCATCCATCGACAAAGCTCGGTGGGTGAAGACAAGGTCGAATCTGGACGTCAGACATTGCTCGATTTGAACCCCAATTGTGAGGTCGAGTTGATTGCTCATCAAATCGATGGTGATGAGTTGAAACAGGTGATTGAAGCCGTTGACCTGGTGCTCGACTGCAGCGATAACTTTCCCACCCGTTTCGAAATTAATCGTGGCTGCGTTGAAACGGGCACCGCGTTAGTCACCGGTGCCGCGATTCGGCTCGAAGGGCAAATCATGAACTTCCAACCAGGTTCTAACAGCGCCTGCTATCAATGCCTTTACAGTCAGGCTTATGAAAGCCAAGAATCCTGCGAGATGGAGGGGATATTGGGGCCGGTGGTCGGCGTGATCGGAACCTTGCAGGCGCTGCAAGCGCTTTTGATTCTCGCTGGGCAGGGCGAACAGTTGCTGAATCGATTGCTGTTGTTTGATGCTTTGGCGATGGAGTGGCGATCGGTGACCTTGCCGAAAAACCCTAAATGCCCAATCTGCGCGGGTGCTTAGTTTTAAATAGTTGACGTCGGTTGGTGGTTCTAGCCTTTTGTCAGCCTACTCAAATCTTTCTTCAGTTTATGCAAGAGCCTCTGTAGCCTGGCGAGCAGGGCGATAGACTTCCTCGAGAATATAGTTCGCAATCACTTCAATGTTGTTGATGTCGAGAACCGGGATGCGAATTTCTGCCGGAGGATCACCATCACAGGCGAGTGCAACGATCGAGTCATCGTCTGGGTATAAATAGGGTTTGCCAAGCGCCGCGCGGTGCAGCTCTATTTTTGCAAAACGAACATGCTTATAACCTTCGACCAGCAGTAGATCGGCATGTTTGGGATCGAGCATTCGAACAATTTCGTTTAATTCGGGCTCCTCGGCTGAGTCGGAAAACTCAGTCATCACCGCCATTCGAGTGCTAGTGCAAATCACGGTTTGTGCCGCACCAGCCTTGCGCAATTCATAGCTATCTTTGCCCGGCAGGTCGAGATCAAAGTCGTGATGCGCATGTTTGATCACCGAGACCAGGACGCCCTTTGCGATCAGTGCCGGAATGATTTGACGCAGCAAAGTGGTCTTGCCGGTGCCGCTCCAAGCACTGAAGCCGAGGATTGGAATTTGCCCGTTTGTTTGAGAGTTCATTTTGGGGTTCATTTTAGTGTTTATTTGAGCGTTCAGGCGTCTTGCTCCAAACGGCGATGATCCTCGGGAGTATTGATGTTCTCGAACATCTCGGTCGCGTCGGAAAAATCGACCTGTTCAAAGTGATGTTCGGCATACCAGCGATCTATTTTGCGCTCACCGCGTTGCAGAAATTCGATCAAACTTGAGAGCAAATCAGTGCGCATCATCGCATGCACCGGTTGCAATCGTTTGCCATCATGGGCCACGATAATAGGCGCTTGCGTCTGCGCAAAGCAATCAAGGAAGCGGTTGACGTAGTCTGACGCTAATCGCGGGCTGTCGCAGGGCAAAGTCAAAATAGTGGTGTTGGGCAAGGCTTGCATCACCGCGGCGAAGCCGGCTAGGGGCCCTTGAAAGTCGGTCAATTGATCGCTGATCACCGGTAAGCCAAATTGCGCATAGCGAGACTGATTTCGATTGGCGTTAATCACGATATCAATCGACTGCTGTTTCAGCTTTTCGATCAGAATCTCGACCAGCGGTCGGCCGTTGAATTCAATCAAACCCTTGTCTTGACCGCCCATGCGTCGTCCTTGACCGCCGGCCAGAATGACAGCGGTAAGGTCTTTTGTGACGAGCTTCATCGTCTTTGAAGCTGGCGCGCGGCGTTGATATCAACCACCTCGGGCGCGGTGGTAGGCTCGGTCTGAATGCGATGGTCGAGCAAATGCAAATGTTCCGTGGCGAGGTCGCTGAAATTGTCGGGGTCGTGGGTGACGATCACAATCGCGACACCGTTATCGAGGAATTCTCGAAGCATTCGCATCGTCCGATCACGACTCTCGCTGTCAAGGTTGGCGGTGGGCTCGTCAAGCAACATCACCTGTGGGTTTCGTAGCCGAGCGCGTGCCAGTGCAACTCGTTGCTGTTGACCACCTGACAGGCTATTGGCCGATTGAGATTCAATCGCTTCGAGGCCAGCCCAGCGAGCCGCTTTTGTGACCGCTTCAGCGCGGTTAATAATATTAGGATTCAACTTGGCGGCATATTCAAGGTTATCTCGCAGAGTGCCATCGAACAGGTAAGGCTGTTGGTGCAAATACATCACCTTAGCGAGTAAATGTTTGCGCATTCGTGCCCAAGATTCGCTGCTAGATCGATCAATTGAAACATCACATTGATTGGGTTTTTCGAGCCCTGACAAAATTCTTAATAAGGTGGTTTTACCGGAGCCGTTCTCTCCGGTAATCAGAATGCACTGCTGACTGGCCAGCGTCAGGGCAATATTTTCCAGCACTCGGCATTTGCCGAAGCGCTTGGTAATAGCGCGGAAATCGATGCGAATTTGATTCATGAGGGGTGAATACTGCCTCTACCCTGCACGTACTGCAATAAAGCGTTGAGTAAAAACGCGAAAAATAACAAAACAAGACCTAGAGCGATGCCTTGAGCAAACGCGCCTTTGCTGGTTTCGAGGGCGATCGCAGTTGGAATGTTGCGCGTGTAGTGGGCAATGTTGCCACCTAACATCATTGAAGCACCCACTTCGGAAATGATCCGGCCATAGGCTGCCAGCAATGCCGCCATCAAACCAAATCTAATTTCATAAAGGACGGTTAGAAAGGCTTGGATTGGATTTGCCCCCAAAGTGCGGGCTGTTTCCCAAGCGGCTCGGTTGGCGGCTTGCAACGCAACATGAGCCATACAAACCAAAATCGGTAAGCAGAGCATAAATTGCCCGATCACCATCGCAGTTTGGGTGAACAATAAGCGCCAATCACCGAGCGGGCCTTGACGAGATAGCAGAATGAACAAGGTGAGCCCAATCACCACAGCAGGCACCGAGAGGAAAGTGTTGAAAATTGAAATCAGCAAGCGACGCCCGACAAAGTTTCCATAAGCCAGAGCAAAAGCGATGATCAGCGCCGGTGGGGCCGCCGCAATAATCGCGATGGTCGAGACTCGAAACGAAATCGCGACTATTTCCCATATTTCGCCATCGCCCGAAAGGAGCAAACTAAAAGCATCTAACGTGTTAGAAAGTAGGCTCTCCATGTTTAATAATACAGGTTCAATTACGCATGCTTAGTTAGCCATCTTCAGTCAGTCGTCCTTAGCTAGTTTGCTTGGCTAAGGGGACGAACAAAGGCTGACCTTTGATTCGAAACTGACCAATCATCTTCTGAGCAGGCGCGGAGGTAATCCATTGAATCAAACGGATAGCCGCGTCGTATTGGGCGTCGGGATGACGCTTTGGATTAACCGCAATGATGCCGTAAGGGTTGAACAACGGTGGGTCGCCCTGAAACAGTAGCTTCAGTTCTAGTTTGGTTTGATAGGCAAGCCAGGTGCCTCGGTCGGTCATCGTATAGGCGTCCATCTCATTGGCGATCTGCAAGGTCTTCCCCATGCCTTGACCGACTTCACGATACCAGCGGTCGTCCGGTTTACGATTGGCGCGTTGCCATAAAATTAACTCGCGTTTATGGGTGCCAGAATCGTCGCCACGAGAGACAAATGGTTGTCCGTTGGCGTGAATTTTGGTTAGCACTTCAGCGGCCGAATGGCTTCGTTCGGCCATCGCTGGGTCCGATGCCGGGCCAACTATGACGAAATCGTTATACATCACATCGGCACGACCCACGCCATAACCCCCTGCGACAAATGCGTCTTCGGCTTCACGCGCGTGCACTAACACCAGGTCAACATCGCCCTCACGGCCCAGTCTTAATGCTTTGCCAGTGCCGACTGCGATAACCTGCACTTCGATCGAGGTTTCGGCGGTGAATTGAGTCATCAGATAATCCATCAGTCCCGTGTTGGCGGTGCTGGTGGTGGTCGCCAGTCGCAATGGCCGGTCATTCGCCAGCAGCGAACTAGGCAATAAGAAACTAGTCAGCAGGATAAGTGCGAAACGCAGCATGAAGATCGGTTCTCTTGATGATAAAAACAGCCAGCCATGTTATCAACCCGCCATGGCTGGCGTCGAATTTTCTTTCGGCGGTGATCTTAAAAGCGCTAAACTGTTCGGCCGTTGAACAACAGATGCAGGCAATCGAAGATGAATTTTTTAGCGAGAGTGTGGGGATGAGCGAAGAGCGACAGTTCATTGCGCTTGATATCGCGGTGCTGACGATATCGGATTCGCGAACCGAGGCGACTGATAAATCGGG
>CBDTWQ010000029.1:0-12620 GCA_965364115.1 uncultured Gammaproteobacteria bacterium
CCGACGCGCCTGTTGGGCGGCATGTCATTCAGCCTCGGCCTGATTTTAGTCGTCGTGGCTGGCGCCGAATTGTTCACCGGCAATAATTTAATCGTGATTGCCTGGGTACAGCGGGATATATCAATTCTTCAGCTATTGCGAAACTGGATAATCGTCTACCTCGCAAATTTTGTTGGTGCCATGCTAACCGCCTTTTTTATTCTTCACTCAGGTGCGCTCGATTTAGCCGGTGGCACAGTTCGCGCCACCGCATTTGAAATTGCGAATCTAAAAGCGAATCTGGGTTTCTCCAAGGCATTTATCAGTGGCATTTTATGTAACGCGCTGGTCTGTCTGGCGATCTGGCTGAGCATGGCGGCACACAGTGTATCGGGGAAAATTCTGGCCATAGCATTTCCGATTACGGCCTTTGTAACCCTCGGTTTTGAACATTCGATCGCCAATATGTATTTCCTGGGTTTGTTCGTGCTACAACCAGATAGCAGCATCAGTCTGCTCAACCTATCTCAGAATTTACTACCCGTCACCTTAGGCAACATTATTGGCGGCAGCGGCCTGGTAGCCCTAGTCTACTGGGTTTGTTATCTCAAAAAATAGCCAAAGAAACTATGGCATCATCGACACCACTCGGGAATTTAAAACCAAGCCTTTGTTAGCTTAAACTATGGATACCTCTAACGTATTGCTAGATATAGCGCTCGTATTGATCATAGCGCGCGTGCTCGGAGAGCTTGCCGTGCATATCCGAATGCCCTCGGTGATCGGTGAACTCTGCGCGGGAATCCTCCTTGGCCCAACACTATTGGGAATAGTAGAGCCCGAAGGAATGATCCAAATACTCGCAGAAATCGGCATTATTCTATTGCTGTTTCAGATTGGTCTCGAAACCGACCTTGGAGATCTGGTCGAATCAGGAGGAAAATCAGTAGTCGTTGCCCTGCTCGGTTTTATTTTTCCATTTTTGCTTTGCTTCAGCCTAAGTTATTACTGGTTTGATCTCAGCGTCTTAGCTTCGATGCTCGTCGGCGGCACCATGACCGCCACCAGCATCGGTATTACGATGCGATGTCTCGCGGATTTGGGTCGTGCCAAAAGCAAAGAGGGTCAAATCGTCCTCGGAGCCGCAGTGCTGGACGACATTCTCGGCGTTTTACTGCTCGCTCTACTCTTCGACTTTGCGACCAACGGTGACATCGACCTAGCGAGCGCTTCGCGCGTTTTGTTATTTATGGTGGTTTTCTTTATGTTAGCGCCAACCCTTGCCAAATCAATAAGTTATGTGATTCGACGATCTGAGTCTATTAGCCTAATCGCAGGAATGGTGCCGACATCAATTGTTTCTCTGGTACTTTTTCTAGCCTGGCTTTCTCACGCCATTGGGGTGCCCGAGTTGCTCGGCGGATTCGCCACCGGGCTCGCATTGTCACGGCGATTTTTCATCCCGTTCGGCGTCGCGCTTCGAGCCGACCCCGACTTTTCCAATCATATTCAAGACCAAATGAAACCCATTATTCATTTATTCACACCAATGTTTTTTGTCTATGTCGGATTGACCCTAGATTTAAGTTCGATTCATTGGGGTTCGAAATTCTTCTGGCTATTTTCGATTTCACTGACCGTGCTAGCCGTGTTGTCCAAAATTGGGGGCGCGATGTTCATCCGAGAAAAACTCTCGCGCAAAATCGCCATCGGCATGGCCATGGTGCCAAGGGGTGAAGTCGGTTTGATATTTGCTGAAATAGGCCGCTCGTCGGGGGCTTTTAATAATGAAATTTACGCGACCATGATAATGGTGATTGCCTATACCACCTTGTTCGCACCTTTCTGGCTGCGCCTATACTATCAGCGGTACGGCAGTTATCTCGACAATGCGTAAATTCCCGTAGGTCAGATTCAACCTTGCATCGCATATCCATTTAAGCACCTCAAACTCTACAGCAGCCCAAGACTAAATTTGAACCACTATCTGAGCTGTTATCCAACCCTCCCATTCCAATTGTTAGAATCGCAGGCAACTACGACTGAAGTGTTCCCCGGGGATTCATTTATCGACCTTACGCCGGTAAATCTCAGCAATCGACGGACTCAAGTAAGGGCTTAAAACTGATCATCGCCACGATTCATTTAGGCGCTCATCTAATGTGAAAAAAGTATCGGAACTCGAGCATGGTCGAGCACGAACTGAGTCGCTCCACCCAGAATTTGTTCACGAATTCGTGAATGACCATAGGCCCCCATCACCACCAAGTCTGCATCTAATAACGAAGCCTGGTCGAGTAATTTTCTACCCACATCAAAACTGCCTCCCTCTATAAAATGAACATTCGGATTAAATCCATGGCGGGTAAGGTGTAAGGCAATTTCATCTAGATCCCCATAATCTGATGATATAGAAACAACATCGACTTCCTCAACTCCGCCTAACAATGGCATCGCCGATGCCAAAGCCCTAGCGCACTCCCTACTGCCATTCCAAGCAATCATCGCGCGCCTAGGCGGCTGCTTCAGTGCAGGGGTTCCTTCAGGTATTAATAAAACCGGACAAGCGGCTGCGAGTATAGTGTCTGAAACTAGTAATTCAGGATTGTAGCCAGCCTTGTTATTTTCTTTTTGTGGCATAATCATTAAATCAACATATCTAGATTCTATTTCTAGATTTTTAACTAGATGCCCGATACCTTCATGAAATTCGTTACTCAAACCCATAGCATCCGAATCTGCTGAAAAATTCGCCTTTGCTTCATCGCGATTCACGATCGCATTCTCCTCCAACGAATCAAATGCGCTGGCAGGCAAATAAGCATAAGGATAAGGATGAATAACAAGTGTTCGAGTGATATAAATGCCCACTAGGTGAGCCTCGAAAAACTGGCAAACACCCGCTGCCACTTTAACCCGGTTCCTACATTCTTTATCATTGTCGAGATAAACCATGACATCTCTAATAGACATTTTTCGCCCCTTGAATATTTAAACCTTACCAGTATCCCCACTAATCAAGCGCGACACTTGACTCACATCAACTCCCTGTTGAACAAGATATAATTTCTAAGCTAACCTGTGTCAACTTCCTATCAATCAGCAAGGCTATTTGATTGGGGAAACACGAATCATGCTAAGAATATTCGTATTTTCCTCACTGAAGTTTGTGATCCAGTGAGGTTTTATTTTAAATTTTCATAGGAGCAATATCATGAGCATGATCCTATGGAATTCAGCCAAAGAGATGGCGACCATTGTCGACCGCTATCATCGGGCTATCAGTCGAAATATTGACTATAGCGACGCAGTGCTAGGTTTTGCTGAATGGGTGCCAACCGCATAGATCAATATCGTTCCACCGATCGACTTTCGAAGAGTTTTAAACGGCTTCGAAGTTGCTCTAGTTCGTCGAGCAGTTCAATCGCAAAAGCGACACCTGCCGGATTCAATCCTAAATCTCTTTGCAGTCTTATCGCACGGGCAATCAATGGCAATGTGGGGCCCGTGAAACGCAACGGTGACTCATCCCAAGAGTTCGGCGCAGCTATACCTTCCTCCACCAGAGATAAAACCGCTGCTTTTTCTACGCTGCAAGTCCGGCATAGATCATCAATCGTCACTATTGTGAACTCGTCGAGAATAATGCCGTCCATACCGCTCGTTCTAGATTTTGAGCTCATAATTTCATACTCCCAGTTTCACTCGAGGGTTAAACCCCAATTGCTTTTCCATATCCCGATATACTTCGCGAGCCGACTCGGTATCCGCAGCCGGTAACACTATAGACAAAGTGACAAACAGGTCTCCTGTTGGATTTGAAGGAATTCCACGTCCTTTTAATCGCAACCTGCGCTTACATCGCGATCCTGCTGGAATATTCAGATTCACCGGTCCTACCGGTGTGGGCACCATCAACTTTGCTCCAAGCGCGGCTTCCCACGGGGTGACCGGCAAATCTAGGTAAATATGACGACCATCAATTTGAAATAGCTTATGAGGCTCAAACCCGATATTCAGATACAAATCTCCACCTGATGTCTTACCATGAGCGGGTAAGCCCTGCCCCGCTAACCGGATATGTTGTCCTTGATACACCCCACGTGGGATTTTTACGCTTAAAATTCGCTGCCGAGTTACAACACGACCACTGGAATCAATCTCGGGTGACTGCAAAGTCACCTCGCGGGTTGCGCCAAGAAAGGAGTCTTCCAGCGAAATCAGAATACGTGCATGATGATCTTGACTCTGTGATTGACCCCCAGCTTGATTCCCGTGACCGGTGAATTCTTGTCCAAAAATCGAATTAAAGAAATCACTATAGGATGGAGCTTCAGAATCAAACCCGCCACTATATTCAAATCCCGAATCCCAGTCTGGGGGTGGCCTGAAATCTTGCCCTTGCTGCCAGTCCTGGCTTAGTTGATCATAAGCGGCACGTTTCTCGGTATTCTTGAGAACTTCAAAGGCTTCACCAATTTCCTTAAATTTTTCTTCGGCAGCAGCTTCCTTGCTGATATCGGGGTGATACTTGCGTGCCAATTTTCGGTAGGCAGTTTTAATTTGAGTCGGTGTCGCTTCGCGTGCCACTCCCAGCATTTGGTAGTAATCTTTATACTCAGGCATGAGTGACTTTTCCATTTTCAAACACGATTAATTGATTCTTCTCAAAGGCAATCCAGTTGCTGATGCCAATTGGCATACTGGCAACCAGAATTAGGTTTTTCGCCTGATTTGAAGGTGATTCAGTCGTTAATTCTGCACATAGTTTGGAGCCACTCAATTGGCGGAAATCCAACAAGTTGTAATAAAGCCCAGGCGAATAAGCATCGTTATCACCACTTCGGGTTGACGCATAAGCATATAAACAAAAACTATCTGAATACAAAAAATTGGCAGGACCTAGGCTAGACAAATGACTTCCAAGGGAAGTAAGTAATTCCATTTTTTGTTCCCAATAGCGTGGACCCTCGAGATTATTGACGCGCTCTAAGAGCCAGCAAAATATGTACTCGCCATCCGTTTCTCCAATCGGAGAATACTGATCCATAGCCAAATCCAGTTCATACACATCTGGAAATTTTCCATCGAAAATAAAGCTATGCAAACGCCCATTAACTTCCCGCGTGAAGGGTTGCGTATTCCTGATTTCCATTATATTGGCAACCGATTTTTCGAAACAAGAAAGTATCAACCGGCTCACGAGGTGAGAATCTTCCGATAACTTTGTTGGACCAAAATCACCTGGCGCTCGGGGTGCTCGAAAAACGTAGGCATCGTTTTTTTCGTAGTAGATAGCACCCATACTGGCTTCTCGAATAGGTTTTTCTTCACACATCACGCTCTGCAACAAACCTTCCAGAGTGACTGGATACAATGATGAAGCCCCTAGTAAAAAAGACACTTTGCTCTCTTATTTCCTACCGATAATAAATTATATAAAATCAATTTGATGACGAACTGATCCAGATCAATTTCAATTCAATCCAGCTCAACTGACACTTATTCGAGTTGGCGATGAAACCCATCGGCGTCAAAATTACCGCTTACGACTCGCAAAATCGAATCGACCAAACTTAACTCACTTGACCTGTATCAATAAACGTTTCCTGGCTATGAATAAAATTGATTGAAATAATCAGGAGTTATTCGGATGAACAAAGATTTAGAAAAATTCTGGGAGCAATTAAAAACCCAACGAGATGAACTGAACGTGCGAGCGCAACTAGCCAGTTACGAAATCAAAGATGAGTGGAATGAACTAGAAGAAAAGTGGATAGAGGCCAAACGAAAGCTGCACGAACTCAGAGATGATTCTGTCGAATCTACGATCGAAATGAAACACTCGGCCAATGTCGTCATGGAAGAAATTTCCAAAGCTTATGGACGCATTCACAATCGGCTAGCCGACAAGGCACCGGACTAATGAAATTCTAGATTTAACTCTGCAATACATAATTTGATCTAGATCAACACACTATCAAGAACGGAGCCTATGCTTCATCTTGCTTTAAGGTTGATGCTTACCAGAACTTGAAACCGTTGTTGGCCGTCCCTATCGAAAAAGCTGACAGCATCGCCAGTTAAAGGCATATGGTGAGCAACACGAAAATTTTAGGGAACAGGATACTAAGATGAAAACAATCGAAAAACTGGTTGAACAACATATCAGAGAATACGAATCACGCCTTCGACACATCGATGAATTGCTTGAACAAGCAAAAATAAATTCGTCGCATCTTGACGATAGCCATCAGGTGCACAGCCAGTTAAAAGCGTTTGGTGAGCAGCACGAAGATTTGGCGAGTGAAGGGGAAAATATAAAGAAAAAACCACTATCAAATTGGCGCGAAGAGATGATTCAGACCTCTGGTCCTATGGCCCTTTTGGACATACTAGGGCAGAAGTTAGAGGATGTAATCGAACGCCTAGACCGCAAATAAGTCCCTCCCAACTCAGTCCTCATCGACATTGGACAAAGCGATTATTATGTAGGGGTAGGCTTGAACCAAATCAACTGATTTGTATCAGTTTGAAATTGTTTTAGAATCAGCCCGGGTAAAAGTTAGCAACATGGCAACTATCGACCCCAGGCAGGCAACAGCAGAATCCTTTTGTGCGTCCCATTCATCACCCTGGGTTCCCAGATAAGCACTGCCCAGCTCGGGACTAACCAGCATCGCCGCGATTCCTTCCATCACCTCATAAACCGCGCTGAATGCCATAATGCAATTCACGCTGAGGAAATAGGCCCAAGATTCACTGACACCTGACTTTCGTAACAGCAGTTCGCGCAGAGGATAAGCAATCAACAATCCGAATCCAAAATGAACGATGCGATCATAGTGATTACGCTCAAATTCAAACACCGCCTGCAACCAGAAACCAAACGGGGTCTCGGCATAAGTATAATGCGCGCCGATTAAATGCAGGCTGATAAATATCGAAAATAGTGCATAGGATAGGTTCGAAAAATTGAACCTAGAATAGGTAATAATCAAGACAGCTGAAAAAATAAAAACCAGCAAATTTTCCAGCAACCAGTCCTTCGGATATAGGGGTTCGATAGAGGTTATAATCCAGAGTGCGACGAGCCATAGCAACAGCACTTGCAGCAGCCGGTTGGATCGAAATGGAATAATTATCATGCTTGCATCCTATCACGATGGCTATTAACTATTCGACAAGCGGTTACCGGCATAGCTGACTTTTGGGGTCAGGGCAGCCCCTCTCGGATCGGCAACAAACCTTAAAAACTATCAACTCACAGGGCGCTTTCGGCAGCTTCTCGTGGTGGGCGTTCAAAGGACAATCCAATCGCAAGACGACCTTCGGTGCTGAGAAAATATCACTGCGTTGTTCAATTTTCTAGTTAATTATTGTCACCGCGCATGCAATCGGAAGCCGGATTTTCACTTCGCAATTTATTGAGTTCGTTCAAAAAAACCGGTTGGCAATGCCCGACAATTGATACCCGTCAACTAGTCTAAAGTGCGGTCGAGCTATTATCTGAATTTCTGCTTTGCAGCGGCACGTATTGTGAAAATTCACAATGGAGGCTTGACCCCATGACTCGTAAGAAAGTTATCCTAGTTGTCATCATATCATTCGCTATTCTGGGCGCTTTCGTTGGCTGGAATCAAAGGCCGAAACCAATACAGGTCCGGGTAGTGGAGGTAATTGTGGGGACGGTGCAACACACCATAACTAATACTCGGGCTGGCACTCTTAACGCTTGTCGCCGAGCGAAATTATCGCCATCGCTGGGTGGGCAAATTGCCAATTTACCGGTGACCGAAGGCGATATTGTCAGCAAAGGGCAACTGCTGTTTGAAATTTGGAATCTAAACTTAAAAGCTCAGACCGATTTGTCTCGCTCTGAACTGAAAGCCAGTAAATCGCTGCAAAAGCAGGCGTGTGTAAAAGCTGAGTTTGCAAAACACGATGCCGAGCGGTTGTCCCAGCTACAACAGCAAGGTTTAACCTCAGATGAAAGTGCCGAGAGAGCGGTAAGCCAGTCGATTTCTAGTCAAGCAGCTTGCGATGCGGCTATCGCGAACATTAGTGTCGCCGAAGCGAGAATCTTGGTGACCACCGCGGCGCTCGAGCAAACTCGGCTTACCGCGCCTTTCGACGGCACTATCGCAGAAGTCAACGGTGAATTGGGCGAATACATCACGCCCTCCCCTGTCGGCGTTCTGACCTTGCCTGCGATCGATATTATTGATAACAGCTGTCTGTATGTTCGTGCGCCGATTGATGAGGTCGATGCACCAGACATCAGAACCGGCATGAGCGCCCAAATTTCCCTTGATGCTTTTCGTGATGAGATTTTCGAAGGGCGAGTTCGACGCATAGCACCCTACGTTCAAGACTTGGAAAAACAGGCTCGAACAGTCGATATCGAGGTCGATTTTCTTGCGGAGAAAATCAATCTCAATATGCTGCCGGGATATACCGCAGATGTTGAAGTCATACTCGACTCGCGCAGTGGTGTCGTAAAAATACCAACGGAGGCGTTATTCGAGGGCAACCATGTTTACCTATATCAACCGGAATTTAGAACGCTTAAAGAGATGAGCATAAAGCTAGGGCTCAGCAATTGGCAACAGACGGAAGTGATCGAAGGCCTTCAGCCGGGCCAACAGATCGTCACTTCGATTAACCGTGAAGGCCTCGCCGATGGTGTCACGGTCAAGATTCAAATCGAATGATCAGCCTCGAAAATATAGATCGCGACTTCAAGGTGGGTGAGCAAACGGTTCACGCCCTTGATGACATCAATCTAGAATTTGATCAGGGAGAATACGTCTCGGTGATGGGGCCATCTGGATCAGGCAAATCCACCTTGCTAAACCTTATCGGTATATTGGACCACGCGACTTCAGGGCGTTACTTCTTGAACGATCAAGATGTGACTCAGATGAACGAACAACAAGAAGCCGCCACCAGGAACCGCCATATTGGATTCGTTTTCCAGTCTTTTCATTTAATCCCGCGGCTGACCGCCGCAGCCAACATCGAACTGCCCTTAGTCCTAGCAGGTATGGAACCCGCCCTGCGCCAAGAAAAAGTCCGCAAGGCGCTGGAGTCCATGAGTCTAGAGAATCGCTCACAGCATACTCCAGACCAACTGTCTGGAGGTCAGCGCCAACGCGTAGCGATTGCGCGCGCAACCATCACTGAGCCGTCAATTTTGCTGGCCGACGAGCCCACCGGCAACCTCGATCAGAAATCAGGCACCGAGGTAATTCAAACACTCGAGGCTTTGAATAATAAAGGCATCACTCTCATCGTGGTGACTCACGACTTGAAATTGGGCCAGCGGTCGATTCGATCTTTACAGATGGTGGATGGGCGCATCGAATCTGACCAAATCAAAAAGGTCGAATAGACCCTTGAAATATTCGGACCTCATTCTATACAGCTGGCATTCGATCATCAGGTATCGAATGCGCACTTCATTGATGCTGTTGGCGATGAGTATCAGCGTTGCTTCAGTATTGCTATTAACCGCGCTAGGTGAAGGCGCGCGGAGCTATATCAAAGGCGAATTCGCCTCGCTCGGCACTAATCTGGTGATCGTAATTCCGGGCAAGAACGAAACTTCCGGCGCTGGCCTTGGCACCATGATGGGCATCACACCCAGAGATCTAACGCTTCAGGATGCGCAAGCCTTAACCCGAAATTCCGCAGTGCGATACGTGGCGCCAATCAGCATTGGAGTGGCAGAAATATCCTGGCAAAGCCTCAAACGTGAAGTGGTGGTAATGGGTTCTACCCGTTCTTTGCTCGATATTCGTCGATGGAAGTTGGCGCTGGGCCAATTTTTGCCGGCCATAGAATGGAGCCGGTCCTCACCGGTCTGTGTGATAGGAAAAAAAATAAAAGATGAATTGTTCGCCACCCAGACCGCACTCGGGAAATGGATTCGGCTCGGAGGTAATCGCTGTCGCGTCATTGGCATCATGGGGTCGCAAGGGCGCTCCATCGACGTGGACGTTGAGGAACTGGTGATTGTTCCGGTGGCGTCTGCACAGTCGCTTTTCAATGCACCCTCATTGTTTCGAATATTGCTCGAAGCCAAGGAGCGAGAGTCGATGCAGGCCGTTATCGAATTCACGATCGAAACAATCAAACGACGACATCAGGGAGAAGAGGATATAACCGCCATTACTCAAGATGCTGTGCTGCAAACCTTTGATGACATATTGGCTGCGCTGACTTACGGTTTGGGGGGTATCGCTGCGATCAGTCTGGCGGTGGCTGGCATTTTAATCATGAATGTCATGCTGGTCGCTGTTTCTCAACGCACCGCTGAGATCGGTTTACTCAAAGCCCTCGGTGCATCGCGTCAAAAAATCCTGTCGCTGATTCTGGCAGAGGCCGTCATGTTGTCGTTGCTTGGGTCGCTGTGTGGATTTATTTTGGGTCTTAGCGGCAGCTGGGCAATACGCCTCGCGGTCCCTGATCTACAGGCTTATCCGCCTAATTGGGCGCTAGTGGTGTCGCTCAGTGTGGCGGTTATCACAGGATTCGTATTCAGCCTACTGCCCGCACGAAAGGCTGCCAGCCTTGACCCGATTTTGGCTTTGCAGAGAAACTGAGATGCGCATCCAAGATGTATTGTCTTTGACACTCGGTTCGCTGTTAACACAGAAGCTACGCAGTTTTTTAACCATGCTTGGAATCACCGTCGGTATAGCGGCCGTTATCATGTTGACCTCGATCGGCGAAGGTTTACACAAATATATACTCGCTGAGTTCACCCAGTTTGGCACCACCATCGTCGGCATCAACCCAGGCAGAACTCAAACCATGGGCATGTCGATGGGCGTTTTCGGCTCGGTACGACCGTTATCGATTGAAGATGTCGAAGCACTGAAACGCCTGTCATTCACCAAGTCAGTCGTTGGTTTGATCCAAGGAAATGCCGAGGTCGAAGGTAATAACCGGAACCGACGCACCACGGTATACGGAACTAGTACGGATTTCCCCACTACCTTCTCCATGCCCATCTCTTTCGGTCGCTTTCTACCTGATGACGATCCCCTGGCACCGCGTGCCTTCGCGGTGCTCGGTAGCAAGGTAAAACAGGCCTTATTTGGAAGCCTAAATCCGATTGGACAACGAATTCGCATTGGTGGTGATCGCTATCGGGTGGTTGGCGTCATGGCAGCAAAAGGTCAAGTACTCGGCTTCGATCTTGACGATACTGTTTACATCCCACTGGCGCGTGGTCTTGAAATGTTCAATCGAGATGGCCTGATTGAAATCGACCTGCAGTATCATCAAGGATCAAACGAGAGCCTAGTAGTCGCTGGCATAAAACGTCTACTGGTATCGAGACATGGGCGCGAGGATTTCACGATCACCACGCAACAGCAGATGCTAGATGTCCTCGGTGGGGTGCTTAATGTGCTCACTTTCGCGGTCGCCGCCATAGGTGCTATTTCACTAGTCGTGGGTGGCATCGGGGTTGTCACCATCATGACCATCAGCGTCTCCGAACGCACTTCGGAAATCGGTTTGATTAAAGCGTTAGGCGCATTACCAACGCAAATATTGGCGCTTTTCCTGAGCGAGGCCGTGGTGCTTTCGGCACTTGGCGGAATTGTCGGTTTGATATTAGGTATCGGCTTGGGTCAGCTGTTGCATCAGTTACTGCCATCGCTGCCTGTGCATATCTCGTGGAGTTACGTCATTATGGCTGAAGCCTCTGCCATTCTAGTTGGACTAGCCGCTGGCGTCGTTCCAGCCCTTCGCGCCGCAAAAATGGACTCTGTGACCGCCTTGCGAGATGAGTGATTCGGTTTTTCATTTTGACGGGGCACCTAAGAAATTACTGGGCACTTACAGCCCACTAACCAGCGCCATATTGATTTGCTTCAAGCGAAATTAATTTCAACTTTCTCCATCCGCTTATAGTTTAAATAATCCTGTACTGAACTCGCTTGCAGCGGATATTCGGCTGCGGCTCTATTGACCGATCAGAAGGCTTAACTAGTGCCAGGAATTTATTCGCCAGAGTGACTATCGCACAGTTATTTACTAGCCCTTTAGCTTGCTGATTCTCGATCACCTTAACGGTCGATTATTGATCTATATCAAGATCAAAAAATCTACTTATTAGATACTGGAAAGCGTTCGCTTACTGAGAAAAAGAGACTGAATATGGCCTTTAAAAGTTTACTGGTTTATCTCGACAACGATCTTAAATGTGCAGATAGAGTAACCACTGCGGCTAGTTTGAGTCATTGCCTGAATGCTCACTTGGCAGGGGTATATATCATGCAAACGATCGAGTTATATGCCTATCACCAAACCTATATCCCCATGGGCGCTTATGAGTCGATGCTAGCGTTAGCCAATGAAAAACGAGATTTAGCAAAAACTGAATTCACCAAAACGATGACGGCAGAAAACATCAACGCAGAGTTTCGCACGACCGAGGGTCGATTTATAAACACTTTGGATGTTCAGAGTCGATATGCCGATTTACTGGTTCTCCCTCAACGACTGGTCGGTGATTCTGATTTCAGCCCGGAATTTAATATTGCCGATATACTGCTCAGTGTTGCCTGCCCAATGCTGGTATTGCCTGAAAGCGATGGTCAACCCTCGTTAACCCGCTTGCCGCA
>CBDTWQ010000030.1:0-12557 GCA_965364115.1 uncultured Gammaproteobacteria bacterium
TCAGCGCAGACGAACTCAACAATATCGAGGAGCTTCAAACACAAGATCCGACATTTTTCTGCTCATTTCTATTATCGCTGGGTGCTCCGATACTGACTCGGTGAATTCAGACAAACTTATTGTCGAAGAGGCAGCATTCTTTGTTGCGGATAAGAATGCATCAGGTCCTCTCACGCTTGCTGAACTGAAGATAAATATACCGAAAAAAACCGACAAGGGATTGTCAGACAGCAAGAGATCCTGCTTTTTCAATGCAGTAGAAAGAAGGGCCCATGAAGCGGGCGATCCCTCGCTACTGAATCCGAATGCTTTTCCATATTGGGGCGGCTCACTGGACCGAGTTGATTGGAGCCAGAATAGCAAGCACATGCAGCGAATTTTTCTTGCTCAAGCAATCGTTAGTTGGTCTATGAGTGAATGTTGAGTTTTTACCTAATATGAGACATCTCGAAGAGCTGCGACTATCCGCCACACAAATCCCATGGGTAATACTACTTCCTCGGGCAGCGCCACTGGTCATGGCAGAAGTGGCTCACACACATGTTATAATGCAACCTATAATAGTAAAAAAATCGGCGACAAAAGGAGCGAACAGGAGGTTGGATAAACTGAGCGAGATGGTTTTTCGTAATCAGAGCAAGTGGCCAGATCAGAAAGACCTCTATTGGTTTTTATATCCGACTGCATGTTAGCGTAACTTTTTTTCGACTAGCCATTGCTTATAAACATGCCAATCAAGGTTAAAAATCTACCGGTAATTTCTCTGGGACTCTCGTTGTTTGCGATGCTGATTTCGGCTGGCTCATTTTTTATCTCATATCAACAATTCCAGTTTACGGTTAAGCAGGCAGAGGAACTGGTCTCTCTCGACTGCTCCCTTAGCGAGGGTTCGCTGAGCGCATTCGAAGCGGCGCCTGAGTATTTCATTGAACTACCCGTCAATTGTGTTCTCAGAAATTTGGGGCCTTCTGCAGTCTCCATCGAACACATACAGCCTGCACTCTTTAATCCGAATATGGACCAAATGCTCAATCGCAGCATCGAGGATACCAATACTTATTTACGAAATCGGACGTTTTTTCGGTCTTATTCGAAAAGTAAAATCACACCATTTCATTTAGACGCTAGATCACTAAAATATTTCGATACCACGGTGCTTATACCGATATATTTTGGCTTTCAAGCAGAATATGAGGCGACCTATAAAAACTTAAACGGCTGTTTAACTAATCCTAGAAACTCCGCTGGTCGACACATTCAGCTGAGTTGCATTGAACCAATTCTAGGGAAACCGCTCGTCAATTTATTGTATGAAGGCGCTGAATACCATCAAAAGAGTTCGACCGGCATCGTTAATGGCGTCGGTGTTTTGGTTAGCTTATACAACAAAGAAATGATTGCTTCCGAGATCGACATTAGAAGGCTATACGCGTGGGAGCTGAATCCAGACATTCCAATTCTAAAGCAGCCCTGAAATGCACATCAATCACCCATTCTCTGCGCAAGCACAGAGTACGATTTAACCCACCCACAACACGGTTGAGAATTCGGTGAGCTAGGCGTAATTTATGCGACCCTAGGTCCAAAAAACTAGAGCGCCTTTTGTTGGCCGAAAGGCTACTCGTTATCGGCCCTCTCGTATTACTTTCGCAACCTGATAGACAACTCTTTCAACTGACGCTCACTCACTGGCGCAGGCGCATCTGTCAGCAGGCACGCCGCTGACTGGGTCTTTGGAAACGCCATCACGTCGCGAATCGATTGCGCACCGGTCATTAGCATGATCAGGCGATCAAGACCGAAGGCAATGCCGCCATGTGGCGGACAGCCGTATTTAAGCGCAGTCAGCAGAAAACCAAATTTATCTTCAGCTTGCTGTTCGTCGATGCCCAGAATTTTAAACACGCGTTGCTGGATCTCGTTTCGGTGAATTCGAATTGATCCACCGCCCAATTCGGTGCCGTTCAAGACCAAATCATAGGCGCGTGAGAGCGCATCGCCAGGATTGGCCTCCAGTTGGTCTGGGTCATCGCTGGTCGGTGCGGTAAACGGATGATGCAACGCATTCCAGCGGTCTTCGCGGGCGTCATGCTCAAACATCGGAAAATCCACTACCCACAGAAAACGCCAGCCTGATTCAACCAATCCGCGATCGTGGCCGAGTTTCACTCGCAGCGCGCCCAATGACTCATTCACCACTTTGGCATCATCCGCACCAAAGAAAATTAGATCGCCGCTCACGGCTCCGGTGCGCTCTAGAATGGCGTTAATCGCCTCATCCGGCAGGAACTTCAGAATCGGCGACTGCAGCCCATCACGCCCTTGTTCGACCGCATTACATTTAATGTAGGCAAGCCCTTTGGCGCCATAACGGCCTACAAAGGTCGTGCAATCATCAATTTCTTTGCGCGTCATTGAATTGCCACCCGGCAATCGCAATGCTGCGACCCTGCCAGTTGGCTTTTTAGCTGGGCCTGAGAACACCTTGAACTCGACGTTTGCGAGCAAATCGGAAACTGTCACCAACTCTAACGCGATGCGTAAATCAGGTTTATCCGAGCCGTAGCGCTCCATTGCTTCCGCATAGGCGATGCGGGGAAAAGTGGCTTCAACCTCAGTTGAAAGTACATCGCTAAATAGACCCCGCATCATGCTCTCCATCGAGTTCATCAGATCTTCTTCATTGATGAAGGATGCTTCGATATCAAGCTGGGTAAATTCAGGCTGACGATCAGCGCGCAGGTCTTCATCGCGAAAACAGCGCACGATCTGATAATAGCGGTCCATCCCTGACATCATTAGCAACTGTTTAAACAACTGCGGTGATTGTGGCAACGCGAAAAACGATCCTGGGTGGGTTCTGCTTGGCACTAAATAATCGCGCGCGCCCTCAGGCGTGGCTTTGGTCAGCATCGGCGTTTCGATATCAAGAAACTCATTCGCTTCGAGCCAAGTTCGCAGAAAATGGGTGACTTTTGCACGAAACTGTAACCGATATTGCATCTCCGGCCTGCGAAGGTCGATGTAGCGATATTTAAGCCGATTATCATCGTGCACATCCGCCTCGTCGAGTTGAAACGGCGGGGTTTCAGATGCATTTAAAATCTCAAGACTTTGCGCCATCAGCTCAATCTCGCCGGTCGCCATCTCTGGATTGGTGGTGCCTTCAGGGCGTTGGCGCACCTGGCCTTGCACTTTCAATACAAACTCGTTGCGCAGACTTTCGGCGGTGCTAAACATTTCGGAATCATCAGGGTTAAAAACCACCTGCAAAATGCCTTTCTTATCACGTAGGTCAACAAATATAACGCCACCATGATCGCGGCGACGGTTAACCCAGCCACAAACGGTCACTGATTCATCAATGTTTTGCTGGGTGACTTCACCGCAGTAATGGGTGCGCATATAGGCGATTCCGTGGTTGATTTTAAGCTGTTTTGATCGATTAAGACGGTTCGCTAGAACTAAGCGGTTGCGCCCTTGTCGGTCGATTTCTTTGAATTGCTCGAACTAGTCCCTGGTTTATCCTTGGACTGGCCGGCGGGCTTGCCAGAGGACTCGCCAACAGACTTACCTGCGTCTTTTTTCGCAGTGTCCGATTGAGTCAGGTTCTTTTGATTACCCGATTTGAAATCGGTCTCATACCAGCCAGAACCACTGAGCCGAAATCCAGGTGCTGAAATTTTCTTGATTAAGCCAGGTTGATCGCAGGCGGGACAATCGACCAAGACCGCATCGCTCATTTTTTGCAATGCTTCCAGGGTATGGTCGCATTCACTGCAGGCATACTCATAAATGGGCATCAAAGATCTCCGCTTGGCAGTTCACGATCCGCTAGGAATCGCTTCCACTTGTTCAAAAAGGCACAGGATTTTATACCAGACTGCGCCTAACTCCAAACGACTTCAGCAGATCTAGCAATTCGGCGATCTTTTGCCCGTTTATATTAGAAATAGTCCAAATAGTTGGCCTCGAGGTCGAAAACCAACCAAACTCTGTCGTAACGACCAACAAACGGGCCAATCATCACGTCCTCAGACGTTTTCGAATTTCTCGCCAGCCAGGCTCTATAGTCCGTTTCAGTGTTTTCCATGCTCAAACGACTCTGGTAACTCGCTTGCCGCGCTTTAATTGCTGTTGTTAATTCTGCCCGAGGCCGATACAACCGCATCTGTGCATGATGCCAAATGCCCTGTTCGTCTTTAATTCGCTGCGCCTCTAATATTGCAGCCGTTACTAGTGGCAAGTCAGCAAAGATGATTGGCGGTCTTTCGTCGCTGTAGCGCCGTAACACATCAGTCGATTCAAGACTGCCGGCAAACTGTTCTTTAACAGTTGACGATAAAAACTCATCGAGTAGAACGACGGCCACAGGACGCTGAGCGTAAGTAGTATGAACGCCATAGATCAGCGCACTCACCTGAACAACGAAAATAATAGCAAGATCAAAGATAATCTCTTTGCGGCGCTTGCTCAGGTCAAAAATAAGAAAAGTAATCATTGGCCCTAAAACCAAATCTACCAGCGCGATCAAACGAATGCCTTGCCAACCACCATCGACTGAAAAATAGGGTTGTGGATACCAGTGATAAAAAACCAGATAGGCCAAAATCGCAAAAACTACCAAACTCAGGCTAAAATGAATGGAGGTTGCTTTTAACTTCGTGATCAGGGCTTCTTTAGTGAATCTCATCGCGTTCCAAATAAATGACAAAACTTACCTATGAATATGGATTCAAAATCGGAATTTATCAAGTTAGAAACGGCATATAACTGCCTTCAGTTGCTGCACAGCAATGATAAGGTTGAACTGCGCAGCCACGATAATGCGCTGCAATCGGTGATTAATCTCAATCAACCGCACCAGCTCGCGTTGAAAAATCTTGAAACCATGGTCGCTGCTTTGCTGTTCGTTGCTGCCCCTACTCGAATACTTCTGCTCGGCACTGCGGCGGGCTCGCTGATCCATTTTTTAAGCCACCACTATGCGGCTGAAATCACTGCAGTTGATATCGATGCCGAATTGATTGAAAAGATGCTCGTATTGAAAATTTTGCCCACGGCGACTAGCCAACTAAATTACGTTTATGACGATGCTCAACACTTCATCCAACATTGTTCGCAGAAATTCGACCTGATTCTGGTGGACGTCTTCGACGGCGCGCAATCGCCCCGCTGGTTGTTGCAACATGAGACCCTTGCAACCCTTTATCGCTTGCTTGAACCCAACGCCGCGATTGCTTTTAATCTATTGATCAACAGCGACCGAGACTTCACTCACTTTTATCGCAATTTACGACAGGTCTGCGAACAACAAACGCTTTGTGCGCCGGTCGATGATTTTGAGAACACGATTGCCTTTGGATTCCGAGAGCTATCACCGCCGCGCGACCTGCAATGGTATCAGCAGAGAAGCCTCGAACTATCAGAGCAACATGCGATTGATTATCTAAAGATTCTGTCGACCATCTGCACCACCAATCCGGTTGGCCAAGGCGTAATTCGTTGAAATATTGGGGAAACGCCTGAGAAACGGCCTCAGCAGGCTACTGATTCTTGCCACCACCTCTACAAGCGGGCGATTCGGCAACGCTAGCAGCTCGCTGCTGCCACTCTTCAGGGCTAAAGGTGTGAATCGCTAAAGCATGAATTTTTTTAAGTTCATCGGCCAGCGTTTGGTTCACCCACCGATGCCGCTTAATTAACATTTCATCCTTAAATTGGTCGCTGACAATGACCACTTTGAAATGAGACTCAGAACCAGGGGCCACGTTGTGCATGTGGCTCTCATTTTCGACTTGAAGATGCTCAGCGTTAAAGGTATGCGCCAGCTTCTCCTCAATTACCGCTTGAATCGACATTAGATGTTCATCCTCTTTCAGAAATTATTGAACTCGCCCAACCATCATTCACAGTTAGGCACAATCTTACAGCACTACTGATGCACTAGGTTGCTCGCACTAGGTGCTCGCAAGGGCTTGCACCCAACTATAGCATCGATCGCTAACGGCCCTAGGCTCACCCCAGGACAAATCATTCAATGCAACGGCTGATGCTTAAAACTAAATTGATGCTGATCACCGACATCAACCACAATTCGATCACCGCTGGAAAATTCACCACTCAACATCGACATTGCGATTGGGTTCTCGATCGCCTGCTGAATCTCCCGCTTGAGCGGGCGGGCACCATACACCGGATCGAAACCCAGCTCACCCAGCGCATCCATCGCGTCTTCGCTAAAAACGATATCAATTTCTTTTTCTTTCAAGCGCGACGTCAGGCCCTGCAACTGAATCTGTGCGATCGACCGAATCTCCGATTGGCTAAGCGAGTGAAAAACCACAGTCTCGTCGATTCGATTGATAAATTCTGGTCGGAAGGCAATAGACACTTGCTCCATCACCGCACGCTTCAATTCTTCGTAGTGCTCCTCTCCCGCGTGTGCCTGAATCTCCGCCGACCCCAAGTTTGAGGTCATCACGATCACACAATTGCGAAAGTCGACGGTTCGTCCTTGTCCATCGGTTAACCGACCGTCATCCAAAACTTGCAATAAAATATTGAACACATCGGGGTGCGCCTTTTCGATCTCATCCAACAAAATTACCGAATAAGGGCGGCGGCGAACTGCTTCGGTCAAGTAACCGCCTTCTTCATAGCCAACATACCCTGGGGGTGCACCGACCAAACGCGCCACGCTATGCTTTTCCATAAACTCGGACATATCGATACGCACCATGGCGTCTTCGGTATCGAACATAAACTCTGTTAGCGCCTTAGTTAATTCAGTTTTGCCAACCCCGGTGGGGCCTAAGAACAAGAACGAACCGTTGGGGCGTGAGGGGTCGGACAAGCCGGCTCTCGAACGCCGAATTGCATTCGAAACCGCTTTCACGGCTTCGCTTTGGCCGATCACCCGCTGACCCAACTGGGTTTCCATATCGAGCAGCTTGTCGCGCTCCGATTCCAGCATTTTCGATACGGGAATTCCGGTCCAGCGGGCCACCACGGATGCGATTTCCTCTTCGCCCACTTGATTGACCAACAATGTCATATTCTGCATATCAGCATTGGAGGCCGCCTCAAGCTGCTTTTCCAATTCGGGTATTCGACCGTATTGCAGTTCCGACATTCGGCCCAAGTCACCCGCCCGTCGCGCTGTTTCCAAATCAAGACGCGCACGTTCTAGTGCTTCTTTGATATGGGTTGCCTCTTGAAGCATCGCTTTTTCGGCTTTCCAAACTTCGTCGAGGTCTGAGAACTCGCGCTCTAAGCTCTCGATTTCAGCTTCAAGGATCCTGCGCCGTTTTTTAGTCGCTTCATCGCTGCCTTTTTTCAACGCTTCCTGTTCAATTTTAAGTTGAATTAAACGTCTTTCTAAGCGGTCCAGCGGCTCCGGTTTCGAGTCGATTTGCATTCGAATACGGCTTGCCGATTCATCGATTAAATCGATCGCTTTGTCTGGCAACTGCCGATCGGTAATGTATCGATAAGAAAGATTCGCCGCCGCCACAATCGCGGGGTCCGTGATGTCGACGCCATGATGAACTTCATAACGCTCTTTTAAACCGCGTAAAATCGCGATCGTGTCTTCGACGCTAGGTTCTTGCACTAGGATCTTCTGAAAGCGCCGCTCAAGCGCCGCATCTTTCTCTATATACTGGCGATATTCGTTCAGCGTGGTGGCGCCGATGCAATGCAGCTCACCTCTAGCGAGCGCAGGTTTCAGCATATTACCGGCATCCATCGCACCGTCGGCTTTGCCGGCACCCACCATGGTGTGCAATTCATCAATAAACAGAATAATCTGGCCTTCCTGCTTGGCGAGGTCATGCAGCACCGCCTTAAGACGCTCTTCAAACTCTCCACGAAACTTGGCCCCAGCGATCAGCGAGCCCATGTCGAGCGAGAGCACCCGCTTACGCTTCAGGCCTTCGGGCACCTCGCCATTGACAATACGCTGCGCCAAACCTTCAGCGATGGCGGTCTTACCCACTCCGGGTTCACCGATCAACACCGGGTTGTTTTTGGTGCGACGCTGCAAGATCTGAATCGAACGACGAATTTCTTCATCGCGACCGATGACCGGGTCCAGCTTGCCTTGTTCCGCTCGCTCGGTTAGATCGATGGTGTATTTTTCCAATGCCATGCGTTGGTCTTCAGCATTGGCACTATCGACCGATTGTCCACCCCGAATCGCATCCACCGCGTTGGCGAGCGAGGTCGTGCTGGCGCCCGCTGCAAGCAGACCTTCGCCCAATGGGCCGCTCTCGTTGGCCACTGCCAGCACAAAGAGCTCGCTAGAGACAAACTGGTCTTTGCGATCTTGAGCCAACTTGTCAGTTAGGTTTAACAGTTTACCGAGCGCATTGGACAGGTGAAGATCACCGCCGTTGCCTTCAACTTTTGGCAAACCTTCAAGCAACTCGCTCAACTGCGAGCGCAATTGATGCAGATTCACGCCGGCCTGTGACAGCAACGGGCGGACAGAGCCGCCTTGCTGATCGAGCATTGCGATCATCAGGTGGACTGGCTCGATAAATGGGTGGTCACGGCCCACCGCTAACGATTGTGCATCCTGCAAGGCTTGCTGGAATTTACTCGTCATTCGATCCATTCGCATCAGGTCTTTCCTCAAAAACATTATTAATCTAGGGGTTATGTAAGATTGATATCGCTGTTTTCAAGAGCCAGAAAATGCTTAGTTGACTTGCCTGCGTTCGATCACGGGTCGGATTCGATGACGATGCTGTTATCACGATGCTTAGACCTTTTAACGAAAAATAAGGCTCAAGCGTCAAAAAGCGGATCATCGATCCAAATTAACGAAGCCATACGCCCGGTGTTGGTTTCACGACGATAGGAATAAAACAATGACTCATCAGAGTAGCTGCAATGAGGCGCACAGCTGACATCAGATACCCCGAGGCGGGTGAGGATTAAAGTGGCCAAGCCGGACAAGTCACAAAGCCAATGATCCGGCCTATTCGGTTTGAAAAACCGCTCGTGATCTTCGACAGTGTTGCCAAAAGCGGCGACAACTTCTGCACCCACTTCAAAGTATTCCTGAGAAATAGCGGGCCCAATCCAAGCGATAATTTGTTGCGGTGAAGATTGCATCGATGCGAGGCAAGATTGAATCACCCCCGCCTGCAAGCCACGCCAGCCTGCGTGCAACCCAGCGACTTCCGATCCATCACGATTGCAAAATAAAATAGGCAGGCAATCAGCGCTCATAATCGCCACCACCTGACCCGGCCGACGGGTAACCGCCGCGTCGGCGGTTCGACACTGATCGACTTCAAGCTGAACTGCGCGAGTGCTGTGAAATTGATCCAACCAGCAAGGCGTTGAAGGCAGTTTCAACTGCTGCTCTAAAATTTGCCGATTGTGCAGCACCTGCGCGAGGTCATCGCCAACATGCGCTCCCAGGTTGAAACTGTCATATGGTGCCCCACTGACTCCGCCCTGACGCGTTGTCGAAATAGCGCGCACCTGGCTTGGTGCGTTCCAAACCGGTTCAATCAATCGCATCGTGCCGGCTTAATTGTTCAATCAGACTTTCGAAATCAGCGGGCAATGGCGCATGGAAACGCACTTCTTGTTTGCTGCCAGGATGAACAAAAGCCAAATTTTCCGCGTGCAGCGCCTGTCGCTCAAAACCTCGAATCCCCCCGGCTAGGTCGTCGCCCATTGCCGAAGGTAGGCGGCCTCGGCCCCCATAGACCGGATCACCAAGCAAAGGGTGGTGAATGTGTGCCATGTGCACTCTGATTTGATGGGTTCGCCCCGTTTCAAGCTGAACTTTGAGTAAACTGTGATGCTGAAACTGCCGGCTCACCTGGAAATGGGTCACCGCTGGTTTTCCATTAGACTGAACTGACATTTTCTTTCGATTTTTCGGGTGTCGACCAATCGCGCCCTCGACGGTTCCTCCTTCAGACACCACACCCTGCGCCAGCGCCAAATACTCACGTTTGACTCGCCGCGCCTGCAGTTCTTCAACCAGCCAATGATAGGCCGGCAGATTTCGCGCCACCATCATCACCCCGGTGGTGTCCTTATCTAAGCGATGCACGATCCCGGCGCGCGGCAATTGTTGTAGTTCGGCGTCGCGTGCCAGCAAACCATTGACCAAGGTTCCGTCCGGATGCCCAGCCGCCGGGTGGACCACCAAACCAGCCGGTTTATTAACGATGAATAGGTCGTCATCTTGATGAATAATCTCGAAATCTATCGGCTGCGCCAAGTCCGAAATTTGCGCCTGTTGCGGCACGTCAAGATCAATCCAATCACCGGCGACCACTTTTTGTCGTATTTTCGCTTGCCGGTAATTGACCAACACAAACCCCTGATCTATCCACTGCTGAATCCGACTTCTCGAATAGGCTGGCAGCAACTGATGCAGCGCCTGATCAAAACGAATTCCAGCCTGGGCGTTGGTAATTTGTAAACGCTGCTTTATTAATTTCATCCGCTGGTTATACTGCTTGTCCGGTTAGTCAGCAAGTTATCGATCCGTTATTCTGTTCAGCATTATGCGCTTCTACATTCTACTTCCCCTGCTGTTCTCCCTCATCGCCTGTAGCGCGCCTAAAGAAGTCGACGTGACTGCGAGCTGGAGCGTAGAAACCTTTTACAACGAAGCTCGCCAGCAGCTCAGCAGCGGCAACTATTTAACCGCGATAGAATACTACGAAACCCTCGAATCCCGCTTCCCGTTTGGCAAATACGCCACCCAGGCGCAGATCGACGTGGCCTACGCCTACTTTAAATTTGACGAGCCTGATTCGGCGATCACCGCGATCGATCGATTCATCAAACTGAACCCACGGCATAGTTCAGTTGACTACGCCTACTATTTGAAAGGCATCGTAAACTATGAGCGTGGCGGCACCATTCTCGATTTCATCAAGGCACGTGACTTATCAGATTTTGACCGCAACCTGCTGCTGAACGCCTATAACGACTTTAGACTGCTAGTTCAACGGTTTCCGAAAAGCCGCTATGCCACTGATGCCAGCAAACGGCTGATTTATCTGCGCAACCAGCTGGCGCGCTCAGACCTCAAAATTGCGCAATACTACGCTTCCCGAGATGCTTGGCTTGCGGTGACCAACCGCACCAATTTTATTTTACAAAACTATCCGGGAAGCAACGTCATTAAGTCCACTCTCGATCTTCAACTGCAAGCGTATCAAGCGCTTGGCTTTGATGACCTAGCAAACGACACGCAACGAATCATCGATTTGAATTACAACGCCCAATCTTGAACTTAAATAGTGCGGACCTACTGACACCAACCCAAATTTCAGAAATAACGGCCGCACTGCTAAAGCTCATCCTCCCCACAAGATTCAGAACAGGCTTGCATGAAAACTAAAATGCTCGGCGAGAGCGGCATCAGGGTCAGTCAGATTTGTTTGGGCTCGATGACGTGGGGCACCCAAAATAGCGAAGCCGAAGGCCACGCACAGCTCGACTTTGCGCTCGATCACGAGGTCAACTTCATTGACACCGCCGAGATCTACCCGTCTTGCCCGATGGGCCTCGAGACCGTCGGGCGCACCGAAGAAATTATCGGCACTTGGTTTAAAGCTTCCGGCATGCGCGATCAAGTCATTCTGGCCAGCAAGGTTGCGGGGGAAGGGCTGGAGCACGTGCAGAACGGCGTCGAGATCAGTCCGCAGAAAATCAAACTTAGCCTAGAAGGCAGCCTGAAACGCTTAAAAACCGACTATATTGACCTCTATCAATTGCACTGGCCAAACCGAGGCTCCTATCACTTTCGCAAGAACTGGCGCTTTGATCCGACCCATCAAGACAAAGCTAAAACCCAAGCCCACATTCACGAGACACTCGAATGTCTCGGCCAATTGATCGAACAGGGTAAGGTTCGACAGATAGGTTTATCGAACGAGTCTTGCTGGGGAACTTCCCAGTTTCTGCAAATTGCGGAAGCCAACAATCTACCTCGAGTGGTTTCGATTCAAAATGAATACAGCCTTTTGTATCGAACGCATGATCTTGATCTAGCTGAACTATCTCACAACGAAGGGGTTGGACTGCTGCCCTTTTCGCCGCTAGCCTGTGGTTTGCTCACCGGAAAATATCAAAAAGGGCTTCGTCCCAACGGTTCTCGCCTGACCATCACGCCCGACTTATTCGGCCGCGTACGCGAACCACTTTGGTCAATTATCGACGAATATATCTCGATCGCTGAGCAACATGGCCTGCAACCAGCACAAATGGCACTCGCATTTTGCAACCAGCGACCCTTCGTCACTTCTAGCATTATCGGCGCCACCAATCTCGATCAGCTTAAAGTCAATATCGATGCTGCCGACCTTGAACTGAGCACAGACGTTTTGGAAGCGATCCACGACGTCTACTACCGCCACCCGCTGCCTTTTTAGTTGAAGTTATGACACAGAACGACATCATTGCTGAAATGAAAGTCCGGCCGACGATTGACGCCAACGCTGAAATTCGTCACCGCGTTGACTTCATCAAATCATCCATCGCATCCAGCGGCATGAACAACCTGATTCTGG
>CBDTWQ010000031.1:0-12381 GCA_965364115.1 uncultured Gammaproteobacteria bacterium
TCGATGATGCCTTGGCTTTCAGCCAACGCGTTGGTAGACAAGTCAAAGAACTAGGCCATCGAAAACTGAAGCGACAACTAGAATATGGACGATAGCAACCCAAAACCAACGCGTAAAAAAATGGGCAGGGGCATTTACCTGCTGCCCAATGCGTTTACCACAGGCGCGATGTTCGCCGGTTTCTATGCCATTATCGCGGCGATGAATGGTCATTTTGAGACAGCGGCGATGGCGATCTTCCTCGCCGGTTTGCTGGATGGACTCGACGGCCGCGTGGCCCGAATGACCAACACTCAATCGGCTTTTGGTGCCGAATACGACAGCCTTTCTGACATGGTTTCATTTGGCGTCGCGCCGGCATTGATTGTCTATTTGTGGTCGTTAGTTTACCTGCGCGATATTTCTCCATTTCTCGGCAAGCTGGGTTGGTTGGCGGCGTTCATCTACGCCACTTGCACCGCGCTGCGACTGGCCCGCTTCAACACTCAAATTGGGGTTGCCGACAAACGCTATTTCCAAGGCCTCGCCAGCCCGGCGGCGGCGGCGGTGGTGATGGGTGCAATCTGGGTCTGCGAAAGCTACGATATCGCCGGTAAAGACATTCCCTACGCCGCTCTGGTTTTAACCGCCACGGCTGGTTTGCTAATGGTTTCGAAGTTTTCCTATTACAGTTTCAAGGATTTCGACATGCGCAAGCGCGTGCCTTTTATGGCCGTGGTGATCATGGTGTTGATTTTAGTTTTTCTATCAACCGACACCGCCGTTATCCTATTTTCATTATTTTCACTTTATATGTTCTCAGGACCTGTGGTTTCGTTATTCCGCTTGAAACGCAAGCGCTCCCGCAGCATAGATCCACCAACTGATCAATCTGACGACCAATGAATTCACATCATCACAGTTGGCTAAGCTGACCCCAAATTTATCTCTAGGGTCATGCTTGAGTGCAGTCAATTGCGCCTAGAAAAACAAAATCGTGCGTTTTTTTACTTGGCAATTCTCAGACAGTTGGCTATATTGTTTTAATGCACCCTGCACCCACAACAGCTCAACCATCATTGCACCGAAGCTCGGCACCCCTGCCTGCGCCTCTGCTGCTATCTCTGCTATTCGCTCTACTGCCGTAAGGCAACCGAGAGAATCCTGACGAGGGCAAACGTAAGTAACCACCATTTTTGATAACAACCTCCCAAGCTAAAGAGATAGTCATGAGCCAAGACCAATTAATTATATTTGATACCACCCTGCGCGATGGCGAACAGAGCCCTGGCGCGTCGATGACCCGCGACGAGAAAGTTCGAATTGCCCGAGCGCTAGAATTGATGAAGGTCGACATTATTGAAGCTGGCTTTCCGATTGCCAGTGAAGGCGATTTCGAATCAGTTCAGGCCGTCGCCAAAATCATCAAAGATAGCACCGTGTGCGGTCTCGCGCGCGCTAAGAAAGGTGATGTCGAGCGCGCGGGTGCCGCGATAAAACCCGCTAACTCAGGACGCATTCACACCTTCCTCGCGACTTCACCGATCCATATGAAACACAAATTACAAATGACCCCTGATCAGGTAGTCGAGGCCGCCGTTGCGTCGGTGCGTTTAGCGCGTCAATACACCGACGATGTTGAGTTCTCTCCAGAAGACGCCGGACGCTCTGAGCCCGACTTTCTCTGCCGGGTGGTTGAAGCGGTGATCGACGCCGGCGCGACCACGATCAATATTCCGGACACAGTTGGTTACAACCTGCCGCATCAATTTGGTGATTTGATCCGTGATCTGCGAGAGAGAGTTCCAAATTCTGACAAGGCGATCTTCTCGGTGCATTGCCATAATGACTTGGGCCTCGCGGTGGGCAATTCGCTGTCCGCAGTGCTCAATGGCGCGCGTCAGGTCGAGTGCACCATCAATGGCCTTGGTGAGCGCGCAGGCAACGCGTCGCTGGAAGAAATCGTTATGGCGATTCGCACTCGACAAGACGTATTCGCTTGTGACACCAATCTTGACACTACCCAGATCATGAATTGTTCGAAATTGGTTTCCGGCATCACCGGTTTCAATGTTCAGCCGAACAAAGCTATCGTCGGTGCTAACGCTTTCGCTCACGAGGCCGGCATACACCAAGACGGAATTCTCAAATCCCGCGAGACCTACGAAATCATGCGGGCACAGGACGTCGGCTGGAGTTCGAATAAGCTAGTTCTTGGCAAGCACTCAGGACGCAATGCATTTAAGACACGGATGGCTGAGTTGAATATACAACTCGACTCCGAGAACGAGCTGAACGAAGTTTTTGTTCGCTTCAAGTCACTGGCCGACAAGAAACATGATATTTTTGACGAAGACTTACTTGCCTTAGTCAACGAGGCGTCCGTCGATAGCGAAAATGAAACAATTAAACTGGTCAGTCTCAAAGTGTGTAGTGAAACTGGAGAGACCCCAAGCGCGCTGGTGACACTCGAGATCAACGGCACTGAGCATCAATCCGAGGCTAGCGGTGATGGCCCGGTAGATGCTTGCTTCAAGGCGATTGAAAAAGTTGCCGCGGTTGGCGTGCAGCTGCAACTCTATTCGGTCAATGCGATCACCACGGGAACCGATTCACAAGGAGAGGTGACCGTTCGAGTGGAGAAGGATGGTCAGGTAATCAATGGTCAGGGTGCAGACACCGATATTGTTATTGCCTCGGCAAAATCTTACATCAATGCATTGAACAAAGTTCTCAACAGCAGCCGTCGGACGCATCCGCAATTGGGGCACGTTTAAACTTCGATGTTGACACCGCTACAACAGCACTGCCTTCGAGGCATCGGCATTCGACGGTGGCAGGAGCGTTCTTCAATCACGGAGAACGCTGATTCAATTGCGCACACAGCAACGTCGACAACGCATGATGCGATTGATTACAGCGCAATTGAATCGAGTATCAACCAGATCACGATTCCGCTCGCGAATTCACTGGAAGCAAAAAAGCCGGACATCATATCAACCGCTACCGAGATTAAAGAACCGCCTAAGCTCGACAGTTGGGACGCAATCATCGATGGCATCCATGCCTGCCAAGCTTGTGAGCTGGCTGAAAAATGCAGCCAAAAAGTGCCCGGGACTGGCGCTCGACAAGCGGACCTATTGATCATCGGTGAAGGTCCAGCGCATGATGAAGATCTTCGAGGCGAACCTTTCGTCGGTCGCTCGGGTCAATTGCTGGATAAAATGTTGGCAGCGATTGGGATTCAACGCCGAGATGTCTTCATTACCAATATTGTGAAATGCAGGCCGCCAAATAATCGAGCCCCTAAAGCCGAGGAAGCCCAGCAGTGCCGAGTCTTTCTTGATGCACAAATCAAGCAAATTAGGCCGAAAGTCATTCTATCGGTCGGCCGAGGTTCAGCCCACAACCTGTTAAACAATAGTCAGCCAATAGGCAAATTAATTCAGCAAATGCATCAACTGCCTGGCACCGATATTCCACTCAAAGTGACCTATCATCCTGCCTACCTGTTGCTCAATCCTTCAGACAAGGCAACTGCCTGGAACGATTTGAAATTACTGCGCCAAATCTTGCAATGAATAAGACTCAACTCAGATTTCGACCCATGGCTCTGTCAGATGTCAATCGAGTGATGTTGATCGAACAGGCGGTCTACCCTTATCCTTGGACTACCACCATCTTTAACGACTGCATTCGCGTTGGTTACCATTGCTGGCTCGCCTTGTCGGGTGCCGAGTTAGTGGGCCACGCGGTCATCAGCATTGCCGCGGGCGAAAGTCACCTGCTGAATGTGTCAATCGGCAAACCCTATCAACGGCGCGGCTTCGGTCGTGAATTGGTGGAGTTCTTAATAGAGGACGCGCGAGATCATCAGGCCGAAACCATGCTACTCGAAGTTCGTCCCAGCAACCTCTCGGCGATTGCTTGCTATCAAGCAGCTGGCTTTAATGAAGTTGGCTGTCGCAAGGGCTATTATCCGGCCGACAACGGGCGCGAAGATGCGCTATTGTTTGCCTACCATATTGCATCACAAGCTGATGCGCTCACCCATCACTAAACCCACTGGAAAGAATTGATGTCAGCAATTGACGAAATGCGTCGGCGACGAACTTTTGCGATCATTTCCCATCCTGACGCGGGCAAAACCACAGTCACCGAAAAGCTGTTACTGTTCGGCAAGGCGATTCAAATGGCCGGCACCGTGAAAAGTCGCAAGGCGGCAAAACACGCCACCTCAGACTGGATGGAATTGGAGAAACAGCGCGGCATTTCGGTCACCTCCTCAGTGATGCAGTTTCCCTACGGAGATAGCATCATCAATTTGCTCGACACCCCTGGGCACGAGGATTTTTCAGAAGACACCTATCGAACCCTGACGGCGGTCGACTCGGCACTGATGGTAATCGACTGTGCCAAAGGCGTAGAGGAGCGAACCATCAAATTAATGGAAGTCTGCCGCTTGCGCAGCACCCCCATTATTACCTTTATCAATAAGCTCGACCGTGAAGGCCGTGATCCGATCGAATTGCTCGACGAAGTCGAAGCGGTGCTTAAAATTCGCTGTGCGCCGATCACTTGGCCAATTGGCATGGGCAAAAGTCTGAAAGGTGTTTTCCACCTGCTGAACGACTCGGTCCATCTGTTTTCACCCAGTAAAGCGGGGAAAATTTCTTCAGGAGAAGTCATCAAGGGTTTAAACAACCCTAAATTAGATGAAATTTTGGGGACATTCGCGAGTGAATTTCGCGAGGAAATCGAACTCGTCCGAGGTGCATCACACGAATTCGACCTTGAGGCTTATCTGGCAGGGGATTTGACGCCAGTGTTCTTTGGCTCGGCGATCAATAATTTTGGGATGGCCGAGTTACTTGACGCGTTTAGCGAATATGCCCCAGCGCCAACGCCTCGACCCACGCGCGGTCGCGCGGTCGCGCCCGAGGAAGACAAGCTCACCGGTTTCGTTTTCAAAATTCAAGCTAATATGGACAAGATGCATCGGGATCGGATTGCTTTCATGCGAATTTGTTCGGGCAAATATACTCGCGGAATGAAGTTTCGCCATGTTCGAATCGGCAAAGACTTAAAAATAGCCGATGCTTTGACATTTTTTGCAGCCGACCGAGATCAGGTGGATGAAGCCTTCACCGGTGACATCATCGGCATTCATAATCACGGTACTATTCGAATCGGTGACAGTTTTAGCGAAGGTGAAAAGCTGGCCTTCATTGGGATTCCTAATTTTGCCCCCGAATTGTTTCGGCGGGCACGATTGAATGACCCGCTTAAGATGAAGGCATTGCTAAAAGGGCTGACCCAATTATGCGAGGAAGGCGCGACCCAGCTGTTTCGCCCAATCGCCAACAACGACTTGATTCTTGGTGCCGTTGGAGTTCTTCAGTTTGACGTAGTCGCGCATCGGCTGAAAGATGAATATGGTGTTGATTGCCGCTTCGAAGCGGTTAACGTCAACACAGCACGCTGGGTCACTTGTTCAGATGCCAAAAAGTTAGACGAGTTTAAGATCAAACTACGCAACAATCTCGCGTTCGATCACGCCGGTGATTTGGCCTACATTGCACCCTCGCGAGTGAATCTGACCATGACCCAAGAACGCTGGCCAGAAGTTGAGTTCTTAGCGACTCGCGAACACGGCGACTATGAAGCCAGCTAGTTGGAAATGGCTTCTCTGGTTGTTACTGCTCGCGACTCTACCTAGCCTCACAAAGGCCGCTTCGGGGTTGCCGACACGAGATCTCAACCCGATCTTTCAGTCAATTTACCTACCCTCCTACCATAATTTAAACATCGAATCGGGATGGCGTGTTGACCACAATCTGTTCATCACCAACACCTTTCAACAACAATCGACAGTTAATGAGAGTCTGATTATCGATGTTGAAAACACCCGATACGAGTTGGGCCTCGGTTATCGACAGGCGAACTGGGTGTTTCAAGCCAAACTGCCATTAATCAGCAATTCTGGCGGTGTCCTCGACGGACTAATCGAGAACTGGCATGACGCTTTTGGACTATCGCAAGGTGGCCGAACCAACCTCCCGCGCGATCAGATAAATATCGAATATCAGCGGAATTCGGT
Organism: uncultured Gammaproteobacteria bacterium; assembly: GCA_965364115.1. Classification (GTDB taxonomy): domain Bacteria; phylum Pseudomonadota; class Gammaproteobacteria. Next base: position 6,080 of record CBDTWQ010000031.1, read on the forward strand.
GGTTGAGTACTCCCAAACTAGCAGCAGCAGCGGAATCGGCGACCTTTCCCTCGCCTTGGGTTATCAACCACCCGGCGAAATCGGCTATTTTATCGCGATCGATCTGCCGACTGGATCTGAATCAGAATTCACCAGCAACAACCGTGCTGATATTGCTCTCTGGCTGATCGGCCATACCAGGTATCTCGAAAATTGGTCTCTATACGGGCTTCTTGGGATTAGTTTTCCAGCCGATGCCGGCCCGATGAAAGAACTGCTGGTCGACAAAATCTGGCTAGCGCAAACCGGATTAGAGTATCGTTTCAATCAAAACATGCGCGCAATAGCCCAGCTTGATATGCACTCAAAAACGCTTTCCGACAGCCAGCTGAAGGCCTTCGGCCAATCTCTGCAGATACAACTCGGGCTAGGCTTCGACCAATTGATTCCGAATCACAGATTAACTATATTCTTTTCGGAGGACATCGATGTGGGAAGCGCGCCTGACATCACTTTCTCAATCGCCCTTACTCGACACTTTGATTGAATTAGGCGGGTAATTTTCTAACGCCACTCTCCAAAATCAACCTCATCCGAGTTTAAACAAGTGATCGTATTCAAGCGATGTGTGACCGAGCCCAATATATAAATCGACTAACCTCCATCAAAATAGTCGGTTTAACTAATCAAACCTGACCTATAAAATCAGCACTTTGTGGTATGAAACCAGTCGATATGACTGCGATCTGCCGCATTATCTGCTGCTGATTACGCGCTGGTGATCAGTGACAAACCCCGTTAGACTGACTTTAGACAGATAAAAAGTCATCAACCCATGATAAATGAAATTCTAGAATTAGAAACCGGCCAAGTCTCGTTCATCTCAGGGTTAATGGCCGGTTTTTCACTCGCAGTAGCGGTGCAAGTTTTTCGCAGCAAGGAACAAGGGCCCCTAGCCAATTGGACCTTTATTCTATTCACCGTAACCTCTTTGTTGTTCCTCATAGGGCTATATTTCGACGTGGCGCTCAGCTTGCGGGTGGCCGGCATCGAACAATTCTCGGCGGAAGCACTGACCCAAATAACACGAATTCGAGTCATCGGCACCTCGGCGGCAACCATCGCGATGTTTCTGTTTATCATTTCCATCGGTCTGATCGGCTGGTTACAGTCTAGAATGGCGGGAATGGCCACCACTGCAGCAGCTGCGCTGACGTTTATCGTAATTTGGGTGGCACGCTACATGATTTTCAGCATCGACTTAGCCTAATCGCCACCAAAGCCGGTTCTGCTATCTTTATTTTTCCGTTTGGCAGGCACCAAAGCGTTATCATACGGTGACTCGCCATCGAACAATAAATCCGATTGAAAAAACAGTTCACTAAGTTTCTACGTTGGCTCATGTTCCTTTGGGTAAAGGTTGAGGTCTATCCTGATCAAAATCCAACACTAGCGATGGACCCAGAGCGCCCGACAATTTACGTGTTGGCGGCGAGAGGCCTTAGTGATCTGCTAGTTTTGAGTTCGGTTTGCGATCACCACCAACTGCCTAATCCCCTGTCGCGACTGCCGCTTGAACTGCCCGCCGCCTATCATTCAGTTTACAGTCTCGCCTCTCGTAGTCCGTTGACCGATTGGATCCAAAAACGCCAAAAAACATCGGCGATGCTCAATCACATTCTGCTCGCTTTTGAAAATAACCCTGATCTCGACTTACAGATTGTGCCTGTCTCGGTATACTGGGGGCGGCCTTTAGCTAGACAAAAAAGCTGGCTGCAAGTTCTTTTTGCCGACCGATGGGCGCTCGCCGGACGAACACGAAAGTTTTTTACGATACTAATTCATGGTCGAAATACGCGCTTGATATTCTCGCAAGCGATTGACCTTAAATCGATAATCGAAAAAATCGGCGGTGATGAATCGTCGCTGCAACAACACCTTCTAACGATCCTGAACCAGCAACGCACCGCCACCAATGGCCCACAAATCCCAACTCAGCAACAAATCGCCGCCAAAGTCATCGAAGATCCGCAAGTTCAGACGCTGCTTTCAAGCCAAGGTGATCGACTTTCAAAGAATCAGGCTCGCGCCCAGCGTTATTGTCGCGAGATATTCGCGGACTGCACTCAACCCACCATAGAGTTGATGGTGCGCTTGCTGCGCGCTTTCTGGAACCGCTTTTATGCGGGTATCGAAATCTACCATAGCGATCGAGTTCGTGAGTGCGCGCTAACCCATCAACTGGTCTACGTACCCTGTCACCGCAGCCATGTCGACTACCTGTTGTTGTCATATATCATTTACAAGGAGAACCTGGCACTGCCCTATATCGCCGCTGGTAACAACCTTGATCTTCCTGTCATCGGCCGAATTCTGCGCGGTGGTGGCGCATTTTTTATTCGTCGAAGCTTCAAGGATAACCTCCTATACACCGCCATTATGCGCGCCTACTTGGCCCACTTGGTCAAGTTAGGCGTGCCACTCGAATATTTCATTGAAGGGGGTCGCAGTCGAAGCGGTAGGTTACTGCAACCAAAGTTCGGCATGCTCTCAATGACGATTGAGGCTTATATCAAACGTCAGACCAAGCCAATGGCTTTTATCCCCGTTTATATCGGCTATGAAAAATTGCTCGAGGGCAATTCCTATCTTGGCGAGCTTTACGGCGGTAAGAAGAAACATGAATCCACCTTTGGCGCTTTTGGCGCCATTTTCAAACTCCAGGGGCATTATGGCAAAGTCACGGCCAGCTTCGGTGAACCAATCGAGCTGGATCGTTTGCTCGATCAACATTGCCAAGACTGGCGCGAACATGGTGATGAAGTCGAGCAAAAACCGGACTGGTATCAAGCCAGTTTAGTCAATCTAGCCAACCAAATATTGATCGGCATCAACCGTGCCTGCGTGATCAATCCAGTCAATGCGATCGCCACGATCTTATTGGCAACGCCACGTCAGAGCATCGAGGTGGAAGAACTTATCGCGCAAGCCACACTGCATAGGTGCATTCTTTCGAGCATCACGGGGCTTGAATCGATACGCATCGAAGGCGAGGTTGATCGCGAGCAAATCGAACGCATCGCTGCTCAGAAAATTATTCACATTCGTCAACATGAATTGGGGGATATGGTTTATCTCAAACCCAAAGAGGCGGTGTTAATTGGTTACTATCGTAACAATACCCTGCATGGTTACGTTTTACCGGCGATCATCGCCTGTTGCTTCGCAACCACCTTGCGCCTCAAGCGCAGCAACGTAATTCGTAAAGTGACGTTTCTTTACCCTTTTCTCAAATCGGAGCTGCAGCTTCCGTGGGATGAAAATCAACTGCAGGAAGTTTTAGATCAGTGCATCTCAGCCCTGGTCAGCCAATCGCTGCTCTTTGAAGCCGATACAGATCTGCGCCGCCCACAGCGCAGCGATCGGCGGTTTATTCAACTGATGCGACTGGCCCAGGTGGTGCAGCCTATTATGGAGCGCTATTACATGGCCTTTATTGTCTTGTGGCAAACCACTAGTTCACCTCTCAGTGAGAGCGAACTTGAGCATCGCTGCCATCTGCTGGCGCAAAAGACCTCAATGATCTACGGGATGAACTCACCCGACTTTTATGACCGCCCCTTGTTTCGAGATTTCATTCAGACGATGTTAGAAGAAAAATATCTAATTCTAAACTGTCAGCAAAAACTCGAATTCGCGCCTGATTTCGATTATATTCGACTCGATTTACGCAATCTGTTGAGTACCGAGGTGCGCAGCAGCATACAGGCATTGATTAGCGCCTCATCACAATCGGCATCAAAGAACTAGTAGGCTCAAGACCCCAGGTTTTTGCATTAGCTGTTTTGAGTCATATTATCTTCGAACCCTTGACCGCCCTATGCCCGAACTGGCCTATGTTTAAGCCACCTGCGCTTGACTGACCTATGAATCTGTCTGATTCCCCTCAATGGTCTCTCGAAAGTGTCGAATCTTGCGCCGCTGTTTTTTATCAGGGCGAGTGCTCGAATGCGGTCGCTGCAGTGCGGCCAACCGCCGCTTTTCGCTGTCAGACGCGCGTCGCAAGACACCGGCCTCAGTTTCACGAAACAGCTCTTTGGCATCGGTCGCTGAGCCGCGCCGAGTGCTTACGCCGGTGACCACGACTTCGAATTTTTCAAAGCCCCGTTGAACCTCTAAACATAGACCGAGTTGAACCCGATGCGACGGTTTGACTCGGTGACCCTGCAAATGAACTTTGCCACCCATCACAGCTTCTGCTGCTAAAGCTCGCGTTTTGAAAAATCGAGCCGCCCAAAGCCATTTATCGAGCCGAACAATCGGTTCTTCGAGCTTGTCCACAAGCTTAATTTGACTGCATATTGATATGCTTCATGATCCTGTCTGCGATTGAAAAGCCACTCAATACCGCGCCTTCTACTCGACCCGTAGTGCACCAGTCGCCACAGGCACCAATCGCATCGGACTCAACAAACAAAGAATCTTCATTGAGAGGGTTTATTGGCGCGGCCTGCTTCCAACAATGCACCATTGACGATTTGGGTTCAGTTTGAGGTAAATCAGTAGCTTCCCAAAAGGCTTCCAACATCGCCTCTTGCACGCGCGCTCGAAAACTGACCACGTGCTGCTGAGACCATTCAGGGGTTGCATGCAAGACCCAGCAATCGCTTTCCTGATCTGCGTCTTGATCAAATTCCTGCGCTTGATATCGAGACACCCATGACAGCGGCGACTGTCGCACATACGCTGCATCATAGGGTAATTCAAGCTTGCGATTAAAGACCAACATGCCACTCCAACAACTAGTCATTTGGACGCTATCAGCTCGCTTAGCGATTTCAGGAATTAGCCGACACAGATTGGCAACCTGCGGTGCTGCGGTGGCAACAATGACAATATCAAACGCACCTTGATAGTCGCCCTGGGCATTAAACAGTCGCCACCCCCCTCCTTCCTGACGGTCTAGTTCAGTGATGCTGGTGGCAGTAACCAATTGACATTGCCGCGCCAGATGTTTGGCCACAGCGTGCATCCGCGGCACCCCAACAAAGCGCTGCTTATCCATCTCGCTATTGACGATTTGGCCCTTGGTCAACTCGACAATCCAGCTATCCCAGGGGCGCACAATGCCATCAGTTTGCCATCCAGCGACAATTTTTAAAAACAGTGGATGCCTGGCCGTGAAATATTGGACACCATGATTAAACTCATGATCATCAAGTTGGATACGAGAGACTCGACCACCCGGAAAATCGTTTTGCTCAAATATAGTGACTCGTTCAATCAGCCCTTTCAGTGCCGTGCCACAGGTGAGTCCGGCCAAACCCGCGCCGATGATCGCAACACTGGGCTGGGCGGTCACCGAGAATTCCTAGAGCGCTGGGAAGTCACCGGCAAATTTACTAATCCATTCAGTCGCCGCATCATGCGGACTTAGAGTGCGGCCTTCGGTCCGGCCAACCTCATTGCGATAATGTTCGATATGACATATTTGTTCGATCATTCGCAACCGATAAACATCGCGCGAGCGGTCGAATTCAATTCCAACTTCATAACCGTTTCTCGCTTTTTCACACCAAACTACATTGCCTATCAAGTGATTATCTTGATCCAGCGCCGGAATACTGACACGAACTCGGTCTAGCACGCCCAACGGTAGCTCTGAACTGAACGCCAATCCGCCTAGACTGACGTTGGTTATGGTTTGGTCGGCCGACTCATCGTCTTCGTCATCCGCCCATTCGAGGCTGACTTCAATTGGAATGTCAGCCGGATGGCGAATGTATTTTCTGATGGTTGAGTTATCGGACAATAGTCACCAGCATATCGTTTAGTTTTGCGACAAAGCCAGCCGGGTCTTCCAGCTGTCCACCTTCCGCCAGCATCGCCTGATCAAACAATATATCAGACCAGTCGGCGAACTTCTTCTTCGATTTTTCCGAGTTCATTTTTTTAACTATAGGATGATCTGGGTTAATTTCCAGAATCGGCTTGGTTGACGGCAATGCGTGCCCCGCTTCTTTGAAAATGCGTTGCATGTGAATCGCCATGTCTTGCTCATTCAAAACGATACAAGCCGGCGAATTGGTCAAACGGTTAGTGACGCGAACATCATCCGCACGACCTTCAAGTGCCTTTTTCATCCGCTTGATCAGTTTCTCGGCTGATTTTGACTTTTCTTCAAACGCCTTCTCGGACGCCTCATCCTTATCGAGATCAAGCTCACCTTTAGCCACTGACTGCAATTTCTTGCCTTCAAATTCGGTCATGTTCGCCGACAGCCATTCGTCAACCCGATCAGACAGCAACAACACCTCGATTCC
>CBDTWQ010000032.1:0-12031 GCA_965364115.1 uncultured Gammaproteobacteria bacterium
GAGGCGGTTGGGTTGAGCTCATTCGGGCAATGTTGGGCACAGCCTTGTTGCGAATGGCATTGATGACAACCCGCATCACCCGCGACCGCAAGCAAGCGTTCGCTTCCGGCCTGATCGCGCTGGTCATTCTGCAAACTCCAGGCTCGATTCAATGCGGCCGGCCCGAGATAATCACGATTCCAGCTCACCACATCACAGGCGGCATAACAGATGGCGCAGTTGATACACTCAACCGCTGCACTCGCCGCCTGGCGTTCAGCTGAATCAGGTTTGATCGCAGCGACCGGTTGGTGCCGATCTTGGCCACCTTTAAACTCACCTTTGGCGGCTTGCCATTTCTCAAAGAACTCGCTCATATCGCAAGCCAAGTCTTTGATCACCGGAAGATTGCGCAACGGCTCGATTGTCAGTGCTTGCCCCTTGGATAGTCCCTGCGAGACTTTGCCGACATGGGTGCGACAGGTCCAGCGCGGCACGCCATTCACCATCATCGCGCAGGAGCCACACATTCCAACACGGCAAGCAAAGCGATAGCTCAGGCTGCTATCCGCGTTTCGCTGAATCCAAGTGACTAAATCGAGAATGGTTTGGCTCGGTTGCCGGGGCACTTCAAAGGACTGCAACTCACCATGATTTGCATCACCTCGCCAGACCTTGACTTGAATCGAATCTGAATTTGAGTTGTTCATCGGGTTATTTTATAAGTTTAATTAAATTTATGATATTGAATTTAATTTGATACTATGTTTACTTTTATTAATCTAATATCTTATGAATTTACGCCAACTGCGATCACTCACTAACATTTTACAACACGGAAGCTTTGCCGCAGCGGGCGACAAGGTCGGGCTGAGCCATTCCGCGATCAGCGTTCAAATGCAGCAACTAGAAACCGATTTAGGCGGCCAGCTATTTGATCGCAGCCATCGACCGGTAACCCTAACACCCGAAGGTCAAAGCATTGCCGAACTGGCCAACGAGGTACTCGAAAAACTCGAAACAATGAAGCAAATTGGTCGCGGCGAAGGTGTCATCACAAGGGTTTCGATCGGCATTATCCCAACCTGCGTGCACAACCTACTGCCCAGAATTCTGACCGCGTTGCGTGATGCATTGCCAGACTTGCAAGTGAAGGTGCAATCGGGCTTATCGGGCGAACTGGCTGCAGCGGTTGTGCGACGAGAAATTGATTACGCGTTGATTACCACGCCAGTAATAGAGATGCCGGAACTGAAAGTGAATGAAGTGGCCGCAGAACCTTTCTACGCAATAGGCCCAGCCAACCTGCGTGGCTTAAAGTCTGACCGCGAACTGGTGCAAGCAATGCCATATATCGCTTTCAGTCACCGAACTTGGGTCGGTCAACAGATTGCAGCGCGTTTGCAACAGCGTGGCATTCACGTCAATCAAGCAATTGAAATCGATTCCTTGCAAGCTATCGAGAACTTAGTCGCTGAAGGATTTGGCGTTTCGATCGTGCCTCGCTTATTGCATGCAAAACTCGATCAAACTAACTTGGTACATATCCCATTCACCGACCCCACCGCCAGCAAGGTCGAAGACACCCGACGCCTAGCGTTAATTCGCCATACCAGCAGAAACGGATCAGAAATCGACAGCGCCCTGCAATCCGTATTCAACTAGCAAAATCAAAGCTGCGCCGCGTTTTATTCGCATCGCCCTAAATAGATCAAGGGTTCGGTGTCGATTATTGAGTCATTTCAATCGACACCGAACCCTCGAGAATTGAACCCTCGAAAAACTACGCCTTAACCAGGTTGAGCGTTTACGACTGCCTCGCCCTCACCCTCGTTCGCCTTGCGGCGCAGGTCATCTTTATAGAGCGCTTTAAGCAGTGAGATGCCCATCAAGATCATCATGAATGAGAAAGGCAATGCACCGACGATCATCGCCGCTTGAATCGCGTTCAAACCGCCCGCCAGCAGCAAGGCCGCAATCACAGCGGTGAGTATGCCGCCCCAGACTAGAATGTGCATTTTGCCGGCAGAGCCGTATTCGCCGCCCGCATTGATCGTGTTAACCACTAATACGGCTGAGTCAGCCGAGGTCACGAGATAGGTCAGCAGTAAGATAACAATCAACATCGACATCATCGACGCAAACCCTGGCGACAGCATGATATTGATCACCTCATAGAGTTGGGCAGTCAAACTTTGCGCATAGATCTTACCTTCAGCGACCCCGCTAAGCTCAAGATCAATCGCGGTTCCACCTAACAGACTGAACCAAAGGAAACACATCAATGACGGTGCCACGATGGCCCCTAAAACGAATTCACGGATAGTGCGGTTCTTCGAAATCCGCGCCAAGAAGATACCCACAAACGGGGCAAACGCGATCCACCAAGCCCAGTAAAAGATCGACCACCATCCCTGCCATTCACCAGGGCTGCCGGCACCGTCCGCTGGAAACACGGTAAAGGTGAGCGCAGGCAAGCTGATGATATAGTTAAATATTCCTTTGCCGAATACTTCCATTGCAAACAGAGTTGCACCAAAAATCGCGAAGAAAATCAGCAGACCGAACGACAACACCATGTTGAGATTACTCAACCATTTGATGCCTTTCCCGACCCCAGACAAGGCCGACAAAGTCGAGCAAACCATGACGATTGCTAGCGCGACCAACAAAGAGGCCGTTGACGGCTCACCGTTAGTAATTAGCCACTCAGCGCCGGTGATGTTGTAAAGCCCCGACGAGAAAGACGCCAAGCCAAGACCGATCGTTTGAGCGATTCCGAGGATGGTGGCGACCACCGCCGTGATATCAACAATATGACCGATGCTGCCTTCCAGTTTGTTGCCAAACAGAGGTGCTAACGTGGAGCGGATAGTCAAAGGCAGGCCACGTGAATAAGCGAAGAAAGAGAGCGATATGCCGACTAAGGCATAGCAGGCCCAGGCACCAAGACCCCAGTGTAGGAATGAATAACGAAAAACCGAATCGACCGCTGAAGCCGATTTCGGAGTCACCAAACCATCGATCGCAGTAATTGAACCTGTGGCAACTTGTGCATTGTATTCAGTCCAAATGTCAGCCCCTTCAGCTAAAGCAATGTTGGCCGACGCAAAAGCCACTCTAATCGCCTCAGCACTCATCCTGATATCTGGGTTATCCGCTATATGCCACATCGGCTCACCGGTTGCGTAGCCCAGCATGCCGATGCCGATGCCGGCACCAAACATCATCGAGAACCAGGAAAAATTCGAGAATTCGGGTTTACCATCGGGCGTTCCGAGTTTGGTTTTGCCCCAGGTGGGATGAAGTGCAACCACCAGACAGACGATGATGTAGAAAGCAACGCCCCAGGTGTAATAATAGTTAAGGTTGTTAAACGACCAGGTCTTGATACTACCCAGCACTGCGCCTGCGGCTTCAGGATAAACGGCGCACCAAACCACGATCATCGCAATGATGACTTTAGAAGCGAGAGAGACTAAGTTATTGAAACCTTTGTAAAATCCTTGATCGGCAAGACCGATTTTGAGCTCTTTTAATGGGGGCGAAATGGCCATCTAGTGATCCTCCGATAAGTTTATTGGGCTAGCAATGCAATACGTTTGAGAAGCCGATTACAGCCTTATTATTTTCGTATTACACCCAGCGCACAATTTACACGGATCTGCTTTTCATGCCAACCTTTTACTAGTTTTAGGGAACCATTAAAATCATAAGACTCCATTTTGACTAGCATTTGATAATGGTTTCGCTCTAAGGATTTTTGCGAACTCATACTGGAGTAATATCGACAGGCGGCGCTTCACGCGATTCATCCGACCACTGTTTTAGAAAACTACCCGACTTACTCCACCTAAGAATAGATCGTTACCATTTCATCAGGGAAACGGGCTAAATGACTTCAAACACACGCAAAATCCTGACTATTGGCGAAGATTGACGGAAACATTCCGAACGATGGCTCAGCAATATCTGCCCCTTTGGCGACGCAACTCACCACATTAGTGCTATAAATTAACTTCGACTAATTCCAGCATTTGCATCTACCAGCGGAGTAGGCACGATGGTTAATAAGGGTACTTTATTTCTTGGATCCCTCCTATTCTTTGGCGCTGGCCATTATTCGTGGCGAATTTGGCAAGCGAAATACGTTCAGGTTCCGGTAGACTGGTTTACTGATCCGGTTTTTCACTACGACACAGACCCATTGTTGTTTTCCGGCTATTTGCTATTCCAAGTTTTTACTTCCTTGCTCGGGCTGATCTTTATCTATCTCGCTTTTAACGACGACTAAACTGGAATGCAACTTAACTTCGAAAAGCTAATGCAGTGCCCTCGTGTCAAATTAACCTCATTACTCACAAGTTTACCTAGCGGCGAAGTGGGTCATGCCAAAAGCAACATTTTGATTGGCACCTTTGCTCTATGAAAAAATTACTGGTGGGCGGGATAGTTCTTCTCGGACTGTATCAAATTCTTTCTAACGACGAAGAAACCTTTGCTGAAGACATCGGCTCAGAATCCCAATATGTTGGGTTACCTGATCTCGGACATAGCCGCGGTGGCAAGGTTGAAGCATTAGAGATCAAGGCCCTATTCAATGCTGGAACACCTTTGGCCGACCTAGCTGAACCCGGCAGCTATACGGTGATTGAAGTTTACTCGATACATTGTTCATTATGCAGAAAGCTAGAACGCCGGTTTCCAACATTCTTGAAAGCCCGAAATGACGTGGTGATCAAAAAGGTTAAAATTTTCTCAGGGTCAATCACCTTTACTGAGCCGGGTGAAATGGAAGATTGGAAGAACCAGCAGGAAGCCATTCGTGAGACTTATCGATTCTATGGCACTCCCCATATCGAAATTTACGACCCAGCCGGTAACCCGATCGCCAAAGACAGCAAAGGACGAAAGTCAGGTCTTAGATTTCTTAGAGCCTGGCTCTCAGACACAGAAAATTCGTCGTCCAGCGGATAGCGATAGCTGGTTCAAGTGCACTCACCGCAGCGACTTTCATTTCATCAAGCACGAAAGCCATGGTCTATATACAATATGACACTGTGACCTATAGCACTAATGGCGATGCACGGCGTCCCTCATACGGACAACAATGTTTCTGTTGCTCGGATGAGACTATTTAAATTGTTCTAAAGTGAGATACGGAGTTCAACCATGCAAGAAATAGCATCCTTAGGTTTTGGAATTGCGCTGATAGGCGGAATTTGGCTAGTCATAAGGGCCTTTAAAATCACAATTTGGTGGGGCCTAGGCAGCTTTCTTGTTTACCCCATTTTACTAATATTCGTCGCTCTCCACTGGAGCTATGCGAAAAAACCCTTTCTTATACACCTTGTCGGGCTGGTAATAATGGTGGTCGCGGGGCTATCGATTGAAGATGCTATAGAGGTCTGAAGAAGCGGGCTAAGCGGTCGAACGCCGACGCTGAGTAATTCGAGATTGTTTCGAGAAATAGGAAGAAAAAAAATAGAGACTTCAGCGCACCTCAGCACTGCACCGAGATGATTTCACTAAGATCTTGCTCACTATCTAACTTCCGCTGAGCCCATTCCACAAAATTATTATCTCCCAGATAAGACTGCCCTTTCAGATTCCCCAAATAGTGGGCTGCCTTTTTCTTCGATTACAAATATCGGCGAGATTGAGCTGAACGGGATTGATCAACCAAAGTAGCTAAGGCCGCTGGAAGGAGGCTTAATTCAAGCGTCTCGATTGGTATTATTGGGGTTTCTTGAGATGGCCATACTTTTGGTAAACGCTCAGGTAGTCTTCCAGATTTTCTTCCAGCATTTCTCGATATTGGGCGCAGAAGAATTCGCGCGCCTTCGGTGAGTCGGCGAGGTAGCTTTGCTCAGAGTCTGCATGTTGAGAGACCACATAAGCATTGAATCGGCCTGCTGCGTAAAGCAATGCCATACCCACATTTTCGATACTATTGTGGCCGGTCAGTTCATTCGCGTGATCGATAAAACTGTCGACTAGTTCCCGATGGCGCGCATCCAGTTCTTCATCATCTAGCACTTCATCAGCCGGGGCTTGATCAGCCAAAACTTCATCAACTAGGACTTCTGAATCATTGGTCATAATAGTATTAGACTAGGTTGCTTTCTCTTCACCGACCTGAACTTCATCAGCGGCACCAGCATTAATGTGGTCATTAGGAATGGCTTCATTTTTAACTTTATCATACCAATTATCGTGGTGTTCCATCGCCCAGTTGCTATCACAATAACCGGTTTGCATGACTTCAAAAGTGCCTTCCATAGCCGCCGTGCCCATGTAGATATGTCCGATCGCAAACACGATCATGACCATCGCCGAGATGCTATGAACGAACAAGGAGAGCTCCATGGTTGCTCGAGTTTGCCCGAAGATCGGGAAATCAAGCACGGTGCCACTAATCACCGCCGCCAGACCAAAAGCTGCGGCCACCCAAAACCAGAGTTTTTCTCCGGCGTTGTAGCGGTCCGCATGGGCATGTTTACCAAATAAACCGCCCCCGCGCTTCAGCCATTGCATATCAAGCTTGTATGACGGCCAGTTGCCTTTAACAAACAAGATGAACAGCGCGCCGAGCGCCAGAATAAATAGTGGTCCTAGGTAGTCGTGGATGTTCTTGCATATCGCTGCAATTGGCGCGAATGCGCTGGAACCGAGCATTGGCAGGATCACCGTTCGACCGAGGAGCAATACTAATCCGGTCAGGCCTAGTATGACGAAGAGAATCGCAGTCGACCAATGGGCCAGCCGCTGAAGATCGGAAAAACGTCTTATTTTGGTGCTAGAACGCCCATTTGGAAGCTTGATCCTGCCCCGAATGACTCGGAACATGGTGATCAACGCGAGTACGATTACCAATGCACCGGTGGCGATAGGGATTAGTTGATTAACTCGATACTGACGCCAGGACTCACCCGCCACATTAATTAGTACATTGGCATCGGTTGATTTAACTTGGCTTATACCGACCACTGGGGCATCTCGCTGCCTGACATCGTTCCAGAACTCAGAACCCGGGGGCGCAAACTGCAGATCGGCGGGTGGGGTGGTGTCGGCTGCCGGTAATTGCGATGAGAAAATTAGCACGCAGAGCAGCAATAACAGTTTTTGGATTCTCACGATGATTACTCGTTAAGGTTGTTACGGTGCAGGTGGCGGTCTCGTCCCAAGATCACACAATATGGAAAGATTCGATACGTCCTTGTATCGATTAATCCAGTTCACTGCGTCGATCACTAACTTGACAGCTTCTGACCGTCGAAGTTGACTCCCCAGTCGAATGCACTGGCGCCACGATTGATGACACGCTTACGATAAATGTCTGACAAGATATTTGCATCACCGCCAAGTAGGGCTTTGGTCGCACACATCTCTGCACAAAGCGGTAACTTGCCCTCAGAGATACGGTTTCGACCGTATTTGGAGTATTCGGCCGAACTGTTGTCTTGCTCGGGGCCACCCGCGCAGAAGGTGCACTTGTCCATCTTGCCGCGTGAAGAGAACGCCGAATGTTCCGGAAATTGGGGTGCACCAAATGGACAGGCGTAAAAACAGTAACCACATCCAATACAAGTATCCTTGTCATGCAAAACGATGCCGTCATCGGTGGTGTAAAAGCAATCAACCGGGCACACCGTCGCACAAGGTGCGTCTGAACAGTGCATGCAAGCGACCGATAAAGAGCGCTCACCTTGTTGACCATCTTTAATCGTCACAACCCGTCGGCGATTCACGCCCCAGGGCACTTCGTGTTCATTCTTACAGGCCGTTACACACGCGTTGCATTCGATACAACGCTCGGCATCACAGTAGAATTTCATTCTAGCCATTAGTTATTTCCCCTGCTCAAGCTTTACTGATACGACAAAGACTACACTTCGATTCTTGCATTTGTGTTACCGAATCGTAGCCATAAGTCATCGCGGTGTTGGCGGCTTCACCGACTACATACGGTGCGGCCCCTTCCGGATACCGGTCTGATAAATCTTCACCTTGCATATGCCCGGCAAAATGGAATGGCATAAATGCCACGCCTGAACCCACTCGTCGGGTCACCATCGCCTTGACTTTGACCTTAGACGACTCTGCACCTTCAACCCAAACGTCGTCACCATCTTTAATGCCTGCGTTGTTTGCATCACGCGGGTGAACTTCGACGAACATCTCTTGTTGCAACTCGGCTAGCCAAGGATTAGAGCGAGACTCATCACCACCGCCTTCATATTCAACCAACCGTCCGGTGGTCAGAATAATCGGGTAATTCTTGGAGTGATCGACTGCCTGTATAGATTGGTAACGAGTCGGCAAACGCCAAAACGACTTGCGGTCTTCGTAAGTTGGATATTTTTCCACCAGATCTCGCCGAGAGGTATAGAGTGGTTCTCGATGGATTGGCACTGGATCTGGGAAGGTCCAGACTTTGGCCCGCGCCTTGGCATTGCCAAAAGGCGAACAGCCATGAGCAATCGCGACTCTTTGAATGCCGCCCGACAAGTCTGTTTTCCAGTTCTTGCCTTCGGCCGCCGCTTGTTCTGCAGCGCTGAGATCTTTCCACCAGCCGAGTTGCTTCAACACCTTGTCACTAAACTCTGGATAGCCATCCTTAATTTCAGAACCAAGACCAAATGAGCCTTCGGCCAACAGATTGACGCCTTCACGCTCAACCCCGAATCGAGCACGGAAAGTTAATCCGCCATCGGCAACATTTTTTGATGTGTCATACAGGTTCGGCGTTCCCGGGTGGTTCATCTCGGGTGTTCCCCAAGAAGGCCAAGGCAGGCCATAGTAATCGCCGTCGGCTGGGCCGCCTTCTGCTTTTAGCGTGTCGTAGTCGAAGGTGCCCCAATTCTCTTGATGCTTTTTCAAACGTTCAGGGCTTTGACCGGTGTAACCGATGGTCCACATGCCACTATTGATTTCTCGCAGAATGTCTTCAACCAGAGGCTCTTCACCATTGACGGCTATATTCTTGAACAGCTCGTCAGCAAAACCGAGCTTCTTCGCCATCTTGTGCATGATCACATGATCGGGCAATGACTCGAACAACGGATCGATTACTTTAGAGCGCCATTGGAAAGAACGGTTAGACGCAGTGACCGAACCATAGGTTTCCATTTGCGTCGAGGCCGGCAACAGGTACATGCCTTCTTGACGTTTCGGCATAACGGCAGTCGCCGTTGGGTAAGGGTCGACTACCACGAGTAAGTCGAGCTTCTCCATCGCTTTTTGTTGTTCTGCGCCACGGGTTTGGCTGTTAGGTGCATGCCCCCACATAATCATCGCGCGCAAGTTATCGTTTTGAGCCATGTTGTCAGTGTCTTCAAGCACACCATCGATCCAACGAGAAACGGGAATGCCACTGGTGTTCATCACGGGTTTATCTTTGCCTTTACTCTGCTCGTAGCTTGCGCTATCGAATCGGCTCTTGACCCACTCGTAATCCAGATCCCACACTTTCGACCAATGTTTCCAGGCCCCTTCCGACAACCCGTAGTAGCCAGGTAATGTATTAGCGAGGACACCTAAGTCGGTGGCTCCTTGAACGTTGTCATGGCCGCG
The DNA here is from genome assembly GCA_965364115.1 of uncultured Gammaproteobacteria bacterium. GTDB lineage: Bacteria > Pseudomonadota > Gammaproteobacteria. Next base: position 9,556 of record CBDTWQ010000032.1, read on the forward strand.
AAAAATATTGGCACCACCGCCTGACACACCCATATTTCCGAGTGCTAGCTGGAAGGCACAATAGGCGCGAGTATTGTTGTTGCCGATGGTATGTTGAGTGCCACCCATGCACCAAATGAAGGTGCCAGGACGGTTATCGGCCATCGCCTTAGCCGCAGCGAAGACCTTGTCTTCAGGCACGCCCGTCACACGCTCAACTTCGGCTGGTTTCCATTTCTTGACTTCCTCCATCACGTCATCCATGCCGAAGACGCGCTGACGAATGAACTCTTTATCTTCCCAGCCGTTCTCAAAAATGTGCCACATCATCCCCCAAATAATTCCGATGTCGGTTCCAGGTCGGATCCGAAGGAAATGATCGGCATGTGCCGCGGTGCGGGTGAAGCGCGGATCGATAACAATTATTGGTGCGTTATTTTCTTCTTTGGCTTTGAAAATATGCTGCATCGCAACCGGATGCGCTTCGGTTGGATTCGAGCCAATCAGCAATATCGATTTCGAGAAATGGATATCGTTGTACGAATTGGTCATCGCACCATAGCCCCAAGTGTTGGCAACACCCGCGACCGTAGTAGAGTGACAAATACGTGCTTGATGGTCGACGTTGTTGGTGCCCCACATCGCAGCAAATTTACGAAACAAGTAAGCTTGTTCGTTGCTGAATTTGGCTGACCCTAACCAATAAACTGAGTCTGGCCCCGATTTCTCACGGATATCTAGCAGCTTATCGCCAATTTCGGTGATCGCCTGTTCCCATGAGACCTTGGTCCATTTGCCATTGACCAATTTGGTTGGATATTTCAGCCGACGTTCACCGTGCCCATGCTCTCGAATTGAAGCACCTTTAGCACAGTGCGCACCCTTGCTAAAGGGATGGTCGAAAGCAGGTTCCTGCCCCGTCCAAACGCCATTTTGAACTTCAGCGATGATTCCGCAACCGACTGAGCAATGGGTGCAAATCGTTTTGGTTCTGACAGTATTACTGCCATTGACAGACGTGCTGGCTTTAGCCTTCTTCATCATCACCGGCGACAACGTCGTCGCGAGCGCGGCGCCACCTGCCATCAAACTAGAGTTTCTAAGAAAAGCTCGACGGCTGAGTGCGTTGGGAATCTGTTGCTTGGCTAATTGTGCGGAGGGAAAGTTGACGTTAGTAGAAGTTCTAGATAATTTTTTCATGCGGTAGCCTCCTGACTCAAATCTTCGCCGACTGGTAATAGTCGATCACATGTTGGGTGAGTTGATAGCCCTTTTGTTTGGGCGCTTCAGTGGCTGGTTCATCAACCCCTGCGATAACCGCAGTGCTGGCTAATGTTGTGGCTACAACGCCTGCGCTTAGCAGGGTTGATTTTGTTATAAATTCTCTTCGTTCCTGGTCTTTTGGCTGGCTACTTTTTTGCTTCACTCGCATCTCCTCCACAGGGTACTAAAGTTTTTCTGGATTTTATTTAACTACGCATCGAAAGGTATTCTTGCTCCAAATTATTATAAGCTGAGCCGAACTGCGCCACAGCCTTGTAAAATTCTGCCGATCTGGCCGATGCCAAATCTTCGAAAAACCGACTGACCCAAGGCAGGATGTGCTTCTGATAGAAGCGCTGCTGTTGGTCGATGTCGACTTGGTCCAAAATCATAACAGAAAGAACTTCATAAATCGCGGCAATATGATCTTCGGGTTCTTTCACGTCCTCGTTTCTGGCAAAACCTAGGCTCGCCAGGTCATCACGCAAATCTGCCAGCGGCTTTTCCATCAAAAAACCGGTGAGGTACCAGGAGCAAAAAGGCAGTACTTCGCCTCGACCCACACCGACGAAAAGATTTTGATACTCTTCCGCCAATTGCATCGGTTCTGAACGCTGGGCGGCGCTCGCTAAATCAGCCATCGCCTGCGACAGTTCATCGAATTCGTTGGGGTCTTCGGTGGGGGCCAACGCCACTATTTGGGTCAGCAATTCAGCCTCGGGCGGCGCGCGGAAAATGGCCGCAAGCAAACCGTAAGCGGAGGCGCGATAACGTTGTTCGTCTTCGATCACAATTTAAGCCTACTGGTCAAAGTTTTTGAGCGGATTGAACTGCCCACCCATTGCTTGCGGGTCTTGCATGACGTCCACCACGCGACAGTCCTCGCACATCTTTAGCCGATCCAGCGCGCGGTCATTATCGAACATGTGATGACCCTTAAGTTTCTCCTGCATTTTGTGAATCACCGAAGTGGGTGCAAATGGTTTGCCACAGCTAATACAGGCAAAAGGCGTATCTTGATTCAACACTTTCGAACGAATCCGCTGTTCTCGGTCTAGCAGCATTCGTGGCCTGATGGTGATCGCATCTTCAGGGCAAGTTTGCACACAAGCACCACATTGTAAGCAGTGGTTCTCGATGAAGAACACTTCGGGAACCTCACGGTTAGAACCATCTTGTAACGCGCGGCCCGGACACGCGCCAATGCAAGCTAGGCAAAGCGTGCATTTCTCAG
>CBDTWQ010000033.1:0-12006 GCA_965364115.1 uncultured Gammaproteobacteria bacterium
TATCCATTTTGATGATGGCGCCAGCCTACGTTCTTGCCGCAGACCTCGTCATTGTCGATGCACAGGTTTACACCGTTAATGAGTCCCAGCGGGTGGCACAGGCTGTTGTTGTAGAAGATGGGAAAATCGTTTTTGTTGGCGATAGCGAACAGGCGATGACCTGGGCTTCATCTGAAACCGAGCTGATTGATGCAGAAGGGATGATGTTGCTGCCCGGTTTCATCGATACCCATAACCATGTCTTTGAGGGTGCTTCCGAAGCCGGTGGTAATTGCCTGTTATCGCCGGTCAAAACACTGAAAAGTCAAAGGTCGGAGCTACAGGCCTGTAAAAGCGGCATCAAAAAGGCAGGTGAGTGGCTAATCGGGTATGGACATCAATTGGATGCGCTTTGGGGTAATAGTAAAAGCCTGAACCCGCGCAAGCACCTCGACAAGTGGTTTCCAGATAATCCCGTAATTATTATGGAGGAGTCATCACATTCGATGATGGCCAACTCGTTGGCACTTAAAAAAGCGGGCATAAACAAAAACTCCGAGCATCCACAAGGTGGTCGGATTATGTTCTCTGAAAATGGCGAGCCTAACGGCCTGCTGTTTGATAATGCCGGTGACATTGTTATGGAGCTTGCGTGGAACAGTTTAAGCAATAACTTTCAGGTGAGTTACGACGGCTTGCTAGCTGGCATGGATGAAGCGGTTCGTTACGGGATTACGACTATAGGCGATGGTCGATTGTATTGGCGAAGAGGCTGGTACGAGGTCTGGCAGGCAGCGCAAAAGAATGACGCGATTATTGTTCGTACTTCGCTCCGGCCTTGGATATATCCCGATCTGGCGCTGGATCAGCAAATTGACTATCTGCGCGGCATTGCCAGTTCGGACAAAAACAAACTGCTAGTGGTTGATCAGGTGAAAATGTACATCGATGGGGTGATGCATTTTGGCACCGCGAAGGTGCTGAAGCCTTATAAATGGAGTTGGCAAGAAGCGCTGCCCTATGGCCTCAATTACATATCACCGAAGGCCTTGCCAGGGTTGCTGCAAGACCTGGATGAGATTGGATACGGCGCCCATGTGCATGCCATTGGTGATGGCGGTGTGAGGGAAACGTTAGATGCTATCCAATCTGCACGCAATCAAGATTCTGAACGGATTTACAGTATGACTCACCTCGAAATGGTCGATGCCGACGACTTTAAGCGGTTCAAGGAACTGGACGTGCACACCGATTTTCAGGCAGGAGCGGATTATTTTGCCGACACGAGTTGGGCGAGTTTTTACGTTGGACGTAAAAGAGCGAAACGAATGATGCCGATGCGGGAAATATTTGACACCGGTGCCAAGGTTACTTTTAGCAGCGACTGGACAGTCAATTCGATAAATCCGTTAGTCGCAATTGCTAATTCAGTCAGATTGAAACACTCAAGAGGATTACCTGATATTCATTCGGCTATTCAGGCTGCGACAATCAATGGCGCTCGTGCGCTGGGCCTCGAATCCGTGACAGGTTCGATTGAGGTTGGAAAATCAGCTGACTTCGTGTTGCTTGATCGAAGTATTGCCAATATTGATGCAAACGATGTTGAAGAGGCGATGGTTACTATGACGATATTACAGGGCGAAGTGGTATTTGACAGGGCATCACAAGAGTAACAATTAACCAATAAACTATACCGAAGATAATCAACCAGTCTGAAAAAATCTAATAAGATCAAGCAAGTTGAACCCAGCGGCCGGTCAGAACGGAAGGCTCCATAGCTGACCTATCTTGAATTCTTTCAATCAAAACTGTCTGCTAATCATAGTCGACAGCTTTCGCATGGGGCAGGTAGTGCTAGACATTTAGTTCATGCGAAGGTTATATTGTTTCTAACGAACCTTTCAAACTAATAATAATCAATTTTAGGTTCGGTTTTTATCAACCATTCCCTATCAACCATTGGGTGCGTTAAACACAAGAAAATGAACCTGTCGTCGCGTCAGAAAGAAATTATGGATCGGCTGCACGAGGCAAACGGAGTTTTGTCTAGCGCTGAGATCACGACGGCATTCGATGTGACGGTGCAAACCATTCGCAAGGACCTCAATGACCTAAGCGAAATGGGGTTAGTCCGCAGAGTGCACGGCGGGATTCGCCTGCCGAGTGATAATCACAATTTATCTTTTGATAATCGAACGGTGCTTAACCTCACGTCCAAACAACGAATTGCTCGGAAGACGGTCGAATTGTTTCCGGAAAACACAACAATTTTTCTCGGCATCGGCACCACTCCGCAACAGGTGGCGCAAGCATTGATCGACCACCCTGGGTTAACCGTGGTGACGAATAATATCAATGTTGCATTGACGCTTTGCATTAACCCAAACATACAGACCTATTTGGCCGGCGGCAGAGTTCGTGCAAACGACCAGGACACGATGGGTTTTGAAACCACTGAATTTATGGGCAAGTTCAATATCCAGTATGGAGTCTTCGGCGTCGGCGGGATGAATCAGAAGGGTCAGTTGTTAGATTTTTCACCGGAGGAGGCCAATATTTCTCGAATCATTATCGAAAACAGCGAAGCCAGCGTGCTGGTTGTTGATCACACCAAGCTCGATCGCTATGCCCCGGTTATCACCGGCGAGTTGGTCGACATCGATTTCCTGATAATGGACGTTATCTCTGAACCGATCAGAAAACTTTGTATAGAACGAGAGATAGAGATGTTTGAAGTCGGGCCAGAAGCGGCTTTGATCGCATGTTAAAAGTTGAGGGGTTGACCCGTCGATATGGTGATCTAACCGTTGTAGACGATTTGAGTTTCAGCGTGAACCAAGGTGAATTCGTCGCGCTGTTGGGTCCCTCGGGTTGCGGCAAATCGACTTCCCTGAAAATGATTGCCGGGCTAGAGACTCCAGATGCTGGCAAGATCGAGCTGGAAGGCAAAGATATTACCGATTTGACGCCGGGGCAACGCAAGCTTGCTATGGTGTTTCAGTCTTATGCACTATTTCCGCACTTAAAAGTGGTCGACAACATTCTGTTCGGTCTGCAGGCCAGAAAGGTCGCTAAAGATGAACAACAGCGGCGGCTCGATTCCGTGGTCGAACTGGTCGGGCTGCAGGATCATTTGCAGAAGAAACCCGGGCAGCTTTCCGGTGGGCAATGCCAGCGTGTCGCTTTGGCGCGCGCCGTCGTTGCCGAGGCCAAGCTATGTCTGATGGACGAACCTTTGTCTAACCTCGATGCCAAACTGCGCAACGAAATGCGGACTGAAATTCGAAGCCTGCAGCAACGTCTGGGTATGTCAGTCATTTATGTGACCCATGATCAGGTTGAAGCGATGAGTATGGCGGACCGAATTGTGTTGATGAACGACGGCAAGATTGAGCAGATCGATGTGCCTGAAGGTTTGTACAATAAACCAAAAACCATCTTCACTGCACAGTTCATCGGCAGCCCACCGATGAATATCATGAGTCGAAATAATCAATCTTTCGGGGTTCGGCCCGAACACATCGAAATTGCAGAAACAGGCGTGTCAGCGCAAGTAGTCAGCTGTGACTATCACGGCGCCGACACCATTGTGCAGGCAGAAATTGCGGCGCAGGAAGAAACTCCGGGAATGATCAAAATACGTTACCCCGGGCATGCGTTGTTTGCAGCCGGACAGTCAATATCGGTTCACTGGCGTTCTGAACACGAACATTCATTTTTGTAAGAAAAATTTCCACGAGATAAACTTTAGAGAAATGTATAGCTAGATAATTCATAAACCAAATAAAGGCAATCAAGAACACAACCCGTTCAAAGAGAGGAGTTATAAATAATGAATAGATTCACCAAATACATAGCCACCATTGGCATTGCTTCAAGCCTCGGTTTAAGCGCTATCGCTCGCGCCGAAACCGATTTAACCATGTACTACCCGGTGGCTGTCGGCGGCTCGTTGACCAAAATTGTTGACGGCATGGTCGAGGAATTTGAATCCAAAAATCCAGACATTAACGTTAATGCGATATATGCCGGAAATTATAATGACGCGCGCGTCAAGGCGCTGGCTGCCTTGCAGAGCGGCGACCCAGCACAGCTATCGGTGATGTTTTCAATCGACCTTCATGCTTTGCGTAATCTGGAAGCAATCGTTGCTTTTGACGACATTGTTAGCACCGATGAAGAACGCAAGTGGCTGGACAGCTTTTATCCTGCGTTGATGGAGAACGGCAAGGCCGATGGTAAAACCTGGGGTGTTCCTTTCCAGCGTTCGACCATTGTGATGTATTACAACAAAGACATGTTTCGTGCAGCTGGGCTTGATCCAATGAAACCACCGAAAACTTGGGAAGAGTTCGCTAGCATGGGCAAAAAACTCGTCAAGAAAGATAGTAACGGCAATGTGGCGCAATGGGGTGCGATGATTCCATCGACTGGCTATCCCTATTGGATGTTCGGCGCTTTGACCAAACAAAATAGCGAAGTGTTGATGAACCAGGCTGGTACTGAAACTTATTTTGATAAGCCGGGTGTGATTGCTGCGTTGGAATATTGGCAAGACCTCGGAAACAAACACGCCATCATGCCCAAAGGGGTCATTGAATGGGGCACATTACGTCAGAATTTCCTGGACCAGAAAACGGCCATCATGTGGCATTCAACTGGAAACTTGACCACCGTGAAAAACAAGGCCAAGTTTGATTTTGGCGTGGCCAAACTGCCGGGTAACTCTGAGTTGGGGTCGCCAACCGGTGGCGGTAATTTTTACCTCTTTAAGAAGTCCTCTGCGGCTGAAAAGACGGCAGCGCTGAAATTTGTGAAGTTCATGACGTCACCTAAACAGGCCGCGCACTGGTCTAAATCTACTGGCTATATGGGTGTTGGGCCGGGTGCCTATGAAACCGACACGCTGAAAGCCTATGTAAAGGAGTTTCCGCCTGCTGCGGTAGCGCGCGACCAACTTAAACATGCCACGGCTGAGTTATCGACTCACGAAGCAGGGCGCGTTCGTAAGTTTCTAGACGATGCGATCCAGGCGGCTTTGACCGGGCAAATGTCAGCTAAAAAAGCGCTGACAGACGCTCAAAAGCAGGCTAAGTCGACCCTGCGTCGTTACCAGTAATTGTGACTAGTAATAGTTACTAATAATCGGGGGCCGAACCATTCGGCCCCGTTTTAGATGCTTTCCTCAACCTTAAAACGATTCAATTTGAAAGCCTGGCTACTGCTATTGCCAGCACTTTCGCTGTTGATCGCATTCACCCACTGGCCAACGATTAAATCGGTCTGGCGCAGCATGACCTGGGCGCGCTCCGATGTCGCCCCCGCCAAGTTTGTCGGCTTAGAGAATTATGAAATCTTGCTGGATGACCCGGTCTTCTGGAAGGTTCTTGAGAATAACTTCTGGTATGCGATTGGAACGGTGCCGACCTCGATCGCGCTGGCGATTGCAATGGCGCTTTGGGTTAACAGCAAAATTCGATATGCCGGTTTGTTGCGCTTAGCTTTTTTTACCCCAACCATTTTGCCGATGATCACGGTGGCTAATATTTGGTTGTTTTTTTACAGCCCGAATATCGGCTTATTCAATCAGCTGCTCGCGCTAGTCGGCATCGAAGGCCCCAATTGGTTGGGTGATCCAGATATTGCATTATCCAGCTTGATGATTATGACGGTGTGGAAAGAGGCCGGGTTCTTTATGATTTTTTATCTGGCCGCCTTGCAGACCTTAAGCCCTGATTTGTTTGATGCGGCAAAAGTTGAAGGTGCGAGTTCCTGGCGTATATTTCGCAAGATCACGTTTCCGTTGTTGATGCCAACCACCTTGTTTGTGCTAATCAACGCGATGTTGAATGCCTTCAAGCTGGTAGATCATTTGTTTATTCTGACTAAGGGTGGGCCGAACAACGCCAGTAATTTGTTGTTGTACTACATCTATGAAACCGCATTTAGTTTTCTTGATAGTTATTACGCCGCCACATTAACGGTGGTGATGCTGCTGTTGCTTGCGATTACCGCGCTGCTTCAGATGTGGCTCATCGACCGTCGAATTCACTACCGGTAAACTGAAATGGATTCAATCTGGTTTCAAAGAATTTCCCGATTTTCAGCCTACCTGCTGGCGGTGGTTTGGATTCTGCCACTGCTCTATGCTTTCTGGGCTGCCTTTCACCCACCTGAATATGCGACTAAATTTTCATTGTTCGCACCCCTCTCGATGGAAAATTTCGTTACTGCCTGGGATCAGGCTCCATTTTTTCGCTACATGTTCAACACCGTCATTATCACTACGATCATTCTTATTTCGCAGTTGGTGGTTTGTACACTGGCGGGCTACGCATTAGCGCGCGAAAAGTTTTTAGGTCGAGGCATCGCCTTTGCGCTAGTGCTCACACAGCTGATGGTGATGCCCGAGATTTTAATCGTCGAAAACTATCAGACCCTGACGGGGCTTAACCTGGTCGACACTCACTTAGGCGTCGGTTTGCCTTATCTTGCCAGTGCATTTGGCATATTTTTGTTACGACAGACCTTCAAAACAGTGCCTCAAGAACTTGAAGATGCTGCACGTGTTGAAGGTCTTTCCGGGCTGGGTATCATCTGGAAAGTCTTTGTTCCGCTCGCCTTTCCGACTTATTTGGCATTCAGTCTGGTGTCAGTTAGTTATCACTGGAACAACTTCCTGTGGCCGCTGGTCGTCACCAACACCGAAGCAAGCCGACCTTTAACCGTCGGCATGGCGATTTTCGGTGCGCCTGAATCTGGCGTCGACTGGTCCGTCATATCGGCAGGAACCTTAATTGCGATTGGGCCATTGCTGATATTGTTTCTTATATTTCAGCGCAAATTCATCCAGTCGTTCATGCATGCCGGGATCAAGTAAATGCGAATCCTGTCCTGGAACGTTCAATACGGTAAAGCAAGTGACGGCAGTCAGGATTTTCTGCGCACCTTGCAGCACATAAGGTCACTCGGTGACTTTGATGTGATCTGTCTGCAGGAATTGGCGAGGAACATGTCCGAGTATTGTGCCGCTGATCAGTCCGACCATTTGCAGATGGCTCAATCTTTCTTCAAGGAATATGTCGCGGTTTGGGGCAGTGGTTTTAGTTGGCCTGCTAATCAGCAGGGCGATAGCAGCCGCAGGCAGGAATTTGGTAATCTCAGCCTGGTTAAATGCGAGCTGCTGGATTCCCGCGTTCATCAGCTACCTCGACCGGCAACACCCGACAAAGAGCAGATGCAGCGAGTAGCCGTTGAAACCGTGATCGACTCAAAAATGGGACCCTTCAGCATTATTAATACCCATTTGGCCTTTCATGACAAGGATGAAAACCAACAACAAATTGAGCATCTCAATCGATTGGAAGAAGAGCGAATCGCCAATCACAGCGAGCCAAAACGGGTCGGCCAGGGCACTTATCAGGCAGGGTTTCTGCCGTCGGCCAGAATCCTCTGCGGCGATTTTAATTTCACACCGGAAACCTCGCAGTATCGTTATCACATTGATATGAACTGGCTAGATGCCTGGGGCTTGGGTCATGGAGATATCGCGCACTTACCCACTTGTGGCATTTTCGACGCGCTTCAATGGCCGCATGGTGGCCATTGCCGCGACTATTTTTGGTTGAGCCACGAATTTCAGTCGCGAGAACTCGAGTTGAGTTTGAAAATGCGCGTGGACACCGACACTAGCTTGTCTGACCACCAACCCGTAATCCTCGAGCTATCCATTTGAAACCCGAACCGTTACCCGAGGTGTTCCCTGGCCGGCCAAAAATTCTCTTCACCGACGTCGATGAAACTTTAACTTGGCGAGGGCGATTGCCGGAAGAAACTTTCAGCGCGCTGGCGAAATTGCAGCAGGCCGGCATTCGAGTGGTTCCGGTAACGGGTGCCAGTGCAGGCTGGTGCGATTGTATGATTCGCACTTGGCCGATCGATTCGATTATTGGCGAAAACGGTGCTTTTTACATCGATCGCCATTCCGACGCCAGACTGTCTCATCACTTTGCATTGGACGAGTCAGTTCGAGCGGTCAATTGGCAACGTTTACAACGGCTCAAGGAAGATGTGTTGAATCAATTCCCGTTTGCTTATCAAACCGCCGACCAGGCATTTCGGAAAACCGATATTGCTTTTGATATCAATCAAGATCAAAGAATAGACAGGGCGGATGCGTTTACGATCGCACAATATTGTCGAGATGCGGGAATGACCTCCAAGGTCAGCTCGATTCACATCAATGTTTGGTGCGGAGACTATAACAAAGCATCGACCGCCAACCTGTGGCTATCAGCACAAAGTGTCGACCCTGGCGAAGCGATGTTTAGTGGTGATTCACCTAACGATGAGTCGATGTTTTCAAGCTTTAAACAAACCGTGGGTGTGGCCAATATTATGCCGTTTATCGAGGAGCTAGAAACGCCCCCGATGTATGTGACTCACCGGCCGGGTGGGTATGGTTTTGCGGAACTGGCTGCCGCACTGCTCGATCATTGACCTCTCTCGATAGTCCCGAATGGTGGTCGAATCGACCTAAATGCTCGCTAAAAAAAGAGAGATTGGATGTATGCGAGGTAACAAAATAGGGCCAGCATCGAATTTTGAATTAAGGTCAAAAAATTGATGATCTGCTGACCAATGGCCAATAGGCAGGGCTCGTTCTGTAGTGATCAGATATTAAAGATTTTTGCGTTTATACTATAGTTCACGACCTCCTAGCCGATAACTCAGCGAGATGACCCAACCAGCGCCACTAGCTCTGAACGAAACGCAGAGAATGCAAGCCCTGCATAGCTTCAATGTGTTGGATACGGTGCCTGAACAGGCATTCGACGACTTAACCCAGATCGCATCCGCCTTGTCTGGCTGTTCTATGTCAGTAGTCAGTCTGGTGGATGACTCACGTCAATGGTTCAAGTCTAGGCACGGTACTGATAAGGAGGGAACACCACGCGATATCTCATTCAGCGGGCACGCGATCCTTAACCCTAACACCGTAATGCTGGTGCCTGATGCCACCAAAGACGAACGATTCAAAAATAACCCACTGGTAACGGGTGAACCCCATATCGTTTTTTACGCAGGCGCACCCCTAGTAACGAAAGGAGGTGTGGCCATTGGCACCCTCTGTGTCTTTGACCGAGAACCAAAAACGCTAGACCCGGAGCAGCTTGCTACACTCCAGGCACTGGCTCGCCAAGTCGTCGCGCAATTGTCCCTAAGCGTGTCCGAGGCTGAATTGCAACGCTCAAATGAGTACTTAAGCAATTTCACTAGCATCGCCGCCCATGACTTGCGCGCCCCTTTACGAAATATCCGGCAGCTACTGGGTTTCATTGAAGAAGACAGTAAAGGCTTGCTGTCGAGCGAGTGCGTTGAGAATCTTCAAGTGGTGCAGCACCGGGCTCAAAGAATGGATGCGATGGTTAGTGACTTGCTCGCCTACGCCAGTGTTGAAAGCTTGCAACAAGAGCCGCGAGGCCTCAACACAATGGCGATCATCAAGGCAATAGCCGAGCTAGTCTTACCGTTGAAAAAGTTCGTGGTGGAGATACCAGAAAACCTGCCCTTTTTGTTTGCTGCGCCTGCGATTGCAGATTTAGTATTCAGGAATATTTTATCTAACGTTGTTAAACATCATGATAAAGACACCGGGGTGATTTCGATTGGATCATCAATCGCCAACGACAGGGTTTCGATTTCGATCACCGACGACGGCCCAGGCATTCCTTTGGATCAACAAGACAAAATATTCCATTTATTCGGCACAATCAAGTCGAGGGATGCCAGCGATAGCAGTGGCATGGGGTTAGCTTTAGTGAAAAAGGCGATGGAAACCGCCGGTGGCAAGGTTTCGGTGCAATCGAGCAATAAACGAGGAACAACTTTTTGTTTAGAGTGGCCGAAGTTTGAATCGGCGACCGATCCGGCCCAAGCATGAATGTTCAACGACGGCTCTGGTTTGGCTTTGGCATAACCTTTTTTTTCCTAGTTGTTCTCACCCTTGCCGTTTTTAACGAATCAAAACGCGTCTCCCAAGCTGAAAAATGGGTTTCACATACGCATCAAGTGATCGCTGTGCTGGAAACGTTGGTTTCGGAGATGAAGGATGCCGAGACGGGTCAAAGAGGCTATTTGCTAACCTCCGAAGCGAACTATCTCGAGCCTTACGATTCTGCTCTGAAATATTCTAAAATTGAGCTGGAAAAGTTGGCTTCACTCACCGCCGACAACCCAAATCAGCAAGCCAGAATCGTTCAAATTCGGGGTCTGATGGCGAGTAAATTTGCTGAGTTGGCGCAAACCATTGAGTTACACCGCGAAGGCGAGATCAAAGAGGCCCTTACGATGGTGAAAACCTCAGCGGGTAAACAGGTCATGGATGAATTTCGCGTACTCGTCACGAAAATGAACGATGAAGAAAATCGCCTCCTTGATCAGCGGGTAACCACATCACATCAGACTGCTCGTGCTTCCTCATGGGCGATTTATGGTGGCAGCGGGTTGGTCTTTTTGATCATATCGGGGGTTGCCTTTCTAACCTCCAAAAGCATCAGCACTGACTACCGTCGACTAATGGATGCCGAAAAGTCACTCACCGCGGCAAATCAGGAGTTACAGAACTTCGTCTACCGAACATCGCATGATTTTAAATCTCCGCTGCTTGGGATTAACAGCATGGCGAGGTTTGTCGAAGAAGATATCAAGGCGGGCAACACCGATGAAGCGCTAAGTAACTTGCTGCGAATTCGTAAAAACTGCGATTCGATTATAACGATCGTTGGCAGCACCCTGCAGCTAGTCAAGACTGATCTCACCAACAATCACATCCAGGCGGTTGACCTGGAATCGATGTTCTTGGGTGCACAGCAACGCATGGCCGGCATCGCGGAGGAGCGCCAGGTTGAGATTCGAACCGGTGATGGTGTTCGCGGTCTCACCATTAATTCAGACTCCGATCAACTGTTGACCATCATCGAAAACCTAATATCGAACAGCATTAAATACTATCAAACTGACCGCAAGAATTCGTTTGTTTTAATCAACGCGATTGGTAGAGATCAGGGCGCGGTCGATATTACAGTCGAAGACAATGGCGTCGGATTTCCTGAAAAATATCAGTCTCAGGTTTTTGGAATGTTTAAACAGTTTCATCCGGAACGTGCTGAAGGAACTGGGTTAGGACTTTACATTGTAAAGAAGAGTGTGGAACGTTTGAACGGAACGATAAGCTATGATAGTTCGAAGGATGGAACTCGGTTTCTGGTTAATTTGCCTCGCTTAGAGGTCACTGTAGCGAAGGCGAAACCGCCATCGATATAAGGGACTAAGTTAAAAGTTAAAAAAATCAACATGCCTTGGGCTCTAGCCGCCCTTGGCTTAATTGCAGTAGACTTGTGTTGAGATAGTTAAATCTGAATGGAGAATTACCGATTATGAAACCCTATTCAATTATGATAGTAGACGATGACGAAGTTGATCGCTACACACTAAAAAGACTGCTCAGATCTGGTGGTGTAGACGCGCTCATTGAAGAAGCAGAAGATGGCGAGAAGGCAGCTGAATATTTCAGGGAGGGCGCAAAGAATGTCGCTCATATTGACGGTGTTTTTCCGCCAATTATTGTTTTCCTCGACATCAATATGCCGCGCATGAACGGCTTCGAGTTCTTGGATGAGTTTCAGCAATTAATCGATCAGGGCAATAATTTCAGATCGGTTGTTTTCCTGATGGTCTCCTCGTCTGATAATACCGAAGATAAAAACCGCGCCGGCCAATATGAATGTGTTAAAGGCTATATCATGAAGACACCGTCGACCGCGAAAGAGTTATTAACCCATATTGACCAATTTTTGCCCGCCGATTTTGGTTCCATTTCGTCGCCCAGCATCTAGTTAAGAGCGGGCAGGTCGATCGACGACCTTGAGTCACGGAGCTGGATTTCATTGATCAGGCAGCCTGCCTGCCAGCCTGCCTGAGTGATCGGTTGGATAGTTTTAAAGCACCATACTCAAGACTAAA
>CBDTWQ010000034.1:0-11607 GCA_965364115.1 uncultured Gammaproteobacteria bacterium
GCCTTGCGGCCGGAATTCATACCCGTGATATCAGTGCAGCCTTGCGCTATTCGCGCGGCATTGAGGCAGGGCAGGTTTATATCAATGGTTACCACAGCTCAGGTGATACGGTGCCGTTTGGTGGCATGAAGCAAAGCGGTGTAGGCCGAGAAAAAGGCCTTGCCGCGCTCGACGCCTATTACGAAATCAAGTCAGTCGTGATTAGTTTGTAGAGATGGGCTAGCTAATCGGGCATTTAAAAGGCTGCTCGCTCAACCGTTAGTTGCTCAATTCCTGGGCCATCTTTAGCGAGGTTTCTAGCACCGCTGAATCTTGAGCCGACCTGGCTGAATGATGATGATAAAGCCGAATGTCAAAATCGATATCCCAATGCTCGTCGCCCGCTCGACACAAACTGCCTTCTTCGAGGTCGGCGGTGATTGAGGTTTTAGGCAGCCAGGCTAGTCCCAGATTTTCCGTTACCAACGACTTTAAGGTGTGTGAGTAAGGGTTTTCATAGCGTCGAGTCAGAAAGCAACGGTGAGACTCAGGTTGAATCAATTGATTGACCGCTTTGCCAAATATCGAATCGTGCGAATAAGCCACAAACGGCAAGGGGGCGTCAAAGCTGCCGGGCAAGCAAAATTGCGCTACTCCTTTTGAGTTAGCTGCGCAAACCGGAATCAACGAATCTTTCCCGATAACGGTGCAGGCGAAACGTTTTTCATCGATTGGCGGCGTCATTGTTTCATTCGCATAACAGAAAAGATAATTCACATGACCCTGTTCAAGCAGGCTGATGCATTCGCTCAATTTCTCTGATAATAAGCGCACATAAACCTTGTCGAGCCGAGCTTCGATGCGCTTGGCCCAATCTAGGAACAGAGTCTGGGCGATTGAATTTTGCGCGGCGACGGTAATTTCATAAGTGCTATCTTCACCGAGCACGCAGGCTGTCTGGCGAGCGTTATACAGCCGACGCAGAATGACCTCGGCTTCGAGAACGAAGATTCTGCCTTGTGCTGTTAGGTTGAAATGTTTGCTTTCACGATCGACCATATCGGTGCCCAACCACTGCTCAAGCGCTTTGATTCGGCGACTCAAAGCAGATTGAGTGATGTGGCGCTCGCGTGCCGCCAAGGTGAAGTTTTCAACTTTGGCTAGGCAGACAAGATCCTCCAACCATTTGATGTTCATCGACAGGCTCTAAAGTTGATTGGGTAAATTTTCAAATGCTTATTTCGGCGCACTATTCCAAAACGGAATGGTAGCAGTCGGAAACAGCATTTGCCAAATTCAAACAAAAACGGGATATTGCTCACACAATAAAAAGCCGCCATTCGTTTTACGTCCGCATCGAGGCAGCAGTCGTTCAGGCTTGAGCAGGGCAGTGATATGATCACGGTACAATTTTAATAAATAACGATAACCGAGGAGTTCAAGATGAAAACACCAATCATTAGCCTAGCGCTGGCAGCGGCGGTCAGTTTATCGCCAAGTGCGGCGTATAGTGCCGAGAAAGTTAATATAGGCGCACCAACCTGGACTGGCGCGCAAGCGATTGCAGCCTTACTACAAGCCGTTGTGGTCGAACGCATTGGCGGTGAAGCCAATCTCGTGCCGGGCAACAACGCGACTATTTTCCAAGGCATGCACCAAGGCAAGGGCGATATTGACGTGCATCCTGATGTCTGGCTGCCTAATCAACAGACTTTCACCCAGAAATATGTTGATGGTGAAGGCACAGTCACATTGAGCAGCAACTCTTATGAAGGTAATCAGGGCTTTTGCGTTCCCGAAAAATTTGGCAAAGCAAACAACATTACCGATATCGCCGATTTAGGCCGCCCTGATGTAGCAATGAAAATGGACAGCGATGGCAATGGCAAAGGTGAGATGTGGATCGGCGCGCCGGGTTGGGCTTCCGCCAACGTCAATGAAGTCAAAGTGCGTGACTACGATTTACTGTCGTTCATTGAGCCGGTTCGTGCTGAGGAAAGCGTCAAAACCGCGCGGGTTAAAGACGCCATTTCGAAGAATGAAGGCTACGCCTTCTATTGCTATAAGCCGCACGCGATTTGGTACATGTTTGACGTTGTCATGCTGACTGAGCCAAAATTTAATGTGGCCAATTACAAAATGGTGCAACCCTCAGATTCTCCAGATTGGTACATCGAGTCAAAGGTCGCGACCAAAGATGCGCTGAAGAATGTGCAAATCGCATGGTCTAACTCGTTGCCGAGCCGCTCTCCTGCGATTGCCGAATTTTTTCAGCGTTTCTCTCTAAACGCCGACGATGTTAGTGGTTTTGCCTATGAAATCTCTGGAAAGGGTCGCAAGGCTTCAGATGTCGCAAGTGAGTGGATTGCGAACAATCCTGATCGCGTCGATGCTTGGTTAGGACTGTAACAAAAATCTAAAATCCCATGCTGTGAGCGGGTTACACGCGCTCACAGCATCGGCTCATTAATTTTTTAATTTGGGGGAAACCGGCGTGTCTGAACAGTCCAATCAGTCAGAGCGTTCATCGGGCGAAACCGTCCTCGAAATTTCCAATGTTTGGAAAATCTTTGGCGATCAAGCCGAAGCCGCATTGCAAGCGATCCAGCAGGATGGCCTCGGCAAAGCCGAGGTACTTGAAACCTACAATGCCGTAGTTGGTGTTGCCGATGTTAGTTTTAGCGTTAAGAAAGGTGAGATTTTTTGTGTCATGGGGTTGTCTGGCAGCGGCAAGTCGACGCTGGTGCGCCATTTCAATCGATTGCTTGAACCCACGGCGGGTAAGATCGTGATTGACGGCACCGATGTAATGGCGCTCGACACGCAAGCATTGCAAACCTTTCGTAATCGAAAGATCGGCATGGTGTTTCAAAACTTCGCGCTGTTGCCACACCGTTCGGTGCTCGATAACGTCGCGATGCCGTTGGAAATTCGTAAGGTCAATAAAAACGAGCGCATGCGCCTTGCAGCCGAGATGCTGAAAACGGTTGAACTCGATGCCTGGGGCAATAAGTTTGCGCATGAATTATCGGGTGGCATGCAGCAGCGTGTTGGCCTTGCCCGTGCGCTAGCCGCCGATCCAGAAGTGTTGCTGATGGATGAACCCTTTAGTGCGCTCGACCCGCTGATTCGTCGTCAATTGCAAGATGAGTTCATCAAGCTCTCGGCGGTGATGAAAAAAACTACGATGTTTATCACTCACGATTTGGATGAAGCAGTCAGGATTGGAGATCGCATCGCGATCATGCGCGATGGACGAGTGGTGCAGATTGGCACCGCAGAAGAGATTGTGATGAATCCGGCTGATGACTATGTTGCCGATTTTGTTGCCGGCATTTCAAGGCTCAAAATTGTTCGTGCACACGGGATGATGCAACCTTGGGCGAAATATGTTGCGGCCAGTGGCGAACCCCCGAAAGATGCACCTCGAGTGAATAGTGACGAAACTTTGAGTCGTTTAATACAACTGGCAATCGATAATGACACCCCGATTGTCGTGACCGACGATCATCAAGATGTGGGAGTGATCACCCGTCCCGATATTCTGCAAACGGTTATTGAAGGGGCAGAAACATCATGAGCAACTCAAATCAAATTAACCATAACACCGCGAATGATCTGGAAAAAGCGAGTTTTGCGGTGGAACGGGCCAACCAAGTTGCCCGTTTCGTTAAAACTAACCCTGAATATTATCAGGACGAATTTGGCAAGATTGGCAGCGATTCTAAATTCGTTTGGACTCTCAATATTTGGGCTGGCATTTTCGGACCCCTCTGGTTTTCAGCGCGCGGTGTTTGGAACTGGGGCCTGACTTTTTTGATTTTAGAAACCTTTGCGATTGTTCAGATTGTTCGCGGTCTTTATGGAGACCTCGCGTCGAAGGCTTGGGAGCGGATTGGTAATATCGAAGGCACGCTCGAACTACGGCGTCAACAACTGGCCGCGGCGATCGAAAACAATACCGATAAAATTGACGTTTATCGGCGCACTGTTAAATCTCTGGAAGACGCGATTGGCGGCATTCGGCTTGAAGCGCAAGAGATCGAGGGATCGGGTTTAATGATTGCGACTTTTGGAGTAGTTGCATTGCTCGCAATAAAGGCAGTTCAGGCGGTAGTAGCCAACACGCTGTTGGAGAAACGTTTTTCTGACTGGTTGTCAGACTCAACCATCGATGTTGGAATGACCCTTCGACACTTTGCGATCAGCGCGATTTTCTTCTTGTTGATTGTCTGCGCCACCGTGACTCATTACAGCTTTCCCGGCGTGTATCCGTGGCTAATAGAATTCCCAACCGATCATGCCATTCGCTTGACCACTATCGGTTGGGTCGAAGAGTTCTTTGCTTTTAGTGTGAGCAATGGTGAGGTCTTTTTTGATGCAATCACCTATGCGATTCGAGTGGTGCTGGATAGCCTCGAGGTGATTTTCGTTGATACTCCGTGGATGGTTATTGCCAGTTTCATTATTTTATTGACGTGGCTGTCGGCTGGCTCGCGCGCGGCGATTTTTTCAGGTGCCTTTTTGCTCTATATGGGGTTGCTTGGTTTCTGGGAAAAGGCGATGACCACTTTGGCTTTGCTTGGCACCGCTGCCTGTCTGTCAATCGTGATTGGGATTCCGCTCGGCATGTATTGCGCACGCCGAGAACGTTTTTACACTTTCATTCGACCGATAATGGATTTTATGCAGACCATGCCGGCCTTCGTTTTCATGATTCCGGTGATCGCTTTCTTTGGCACCGGTAAGCCTGCGGCGGTTGTCACCACCATGATCTTTGGCGGTACGCCGGTGGTGCGGCTGACCGTGCTCGGCCTACGAGGGGTTCCGGAGCATGTGCGTGAAGCAGCGATTTCTTTCGGCGGCAGCAAGTGGTATTTGTTAACTCGGGTTGACATGCCGCTCGCCGGGCCATCGATTCGAGCGGGCATCAATCAGACTATCATGTTGAGTTTGGCGATGGTGGTGGTGGCCTCGTTGATTGGCGCTAAGGGTCTCGGTGAAGATGTGCTTGAAGCATTGCAATATGCCAACGTAGGCCAAGGCATTCTGGCCGGCTTTGCGATTTTGTTCTGCGCGATGATTTTGGATCGCATTGTTCAAGGCGACCGGAAGTAAGCGTTGATGAAGGAAAGTACAATGGAGCCAGCTGTTGCTGACTTGTCTGTGGTAAAAGCCACACAAAACGCCACTGGAGTGCCCTCAAAACAACCTTTGGTTCTGGTGCATGGATATCTCGGTGGGGGTTCGCAATGGGCCGATCAGGTCGATTATTTTTCACCTTATTTCGAAGTCGTGACGCTCGATTTGCCCGGATTTGGCGGAGATCCCGATGCCCAGGCACCCGACAGTATTCAAGGTTTAGCTGAGAACCTGTTAAGTCAGCTAGACCATCGCGGGATCGAGCGTTTTCACCTGCTCGGTCATTCGATGGGCGGCATGATTGTGCAAGAAATGGCGAGACTTGCACCTCAGCGGATTGACCGGTTAGTGCTCTATGGCACGGGCCCAATCGGTTTGATGCCAGGCCGATTTGAAACCATCGATCAGTCGCGACAGTGTTTGCAAAATGATGGCGTTGCTGCCACCGGTCGTCGAATTGCCGAGACCTGGTTTTTAGATGGCAAGGTGGCAAGTGGTTATTCAGTGTGTGCTGAAATTGCAACCAAATCAACCACTCAGGCCGCGCTCGCGGGGTTGACTGCAATGGAAAATTGGTCGGGCGTTGCCGCGTTGGAAAAGATTGCTGCGCCTACCTTAGTGCTCTGGGGAGATCAAGACCGCGCTTATCTGTGGCAACAGCCTGAGCAGCTCTGGCGGACTATACCCAACGCGCAGCTCGCGGTTATTGCCGGCTGTTCGCATGCGGTTCATCTTGAAAAAGCATCGCTCTTTAATGCAACGCTTCTCGATTTTCTGCGCTCTGGAATCGAGTAAAAAAACGTTGGTTGAATTCGTTAATATAACTTAAGCAGCGATCATCGTTGCAAAAAAAACATCTATTTGAGGCCCACCGAGCAGCAACACCGCGAGGCCGACTCCGCTTGCCAGCATCACCCGATCGCTTTGCCACATAATTAAAATCACGCAAGCCATGGCGATAATTTCGCTCGGGCTGCCGTGCCGCACAGCTGGCGCCAGAATGGCCATGAAAGCACAACCTGGTAGGGCTTCCAGCACGGGTTGCATGCCTTTAATGTGACGCAGCCGTAAGCCGACAAAATAACCGATCGCGCGTGTCAGATAGACGATGGCTGCCATCATCGCGATTGCTATCAGTGTCGTGTTTTGATCAACCATTGGTTTTGCGCGCCTGCCAGATCGCGACCCCCATTCCAACCGCGACTGAGCCTAATAGCACCCAGTATTTAGCGGTTTCGAGTTCGACCAAGGTCAGAGCGACTGCAGCTGAGACTATCCATGGAATAGGAGATGATTTTGATCCTTTAAAAAACAGCATCATCATCGTTGCCATTACTAGAGGACCAGCAAAGCTGACCGAACCCAAATCAAAGTTGGTGAAGGCCGAAGCCAGTGTCAGACCGATCAAAGTGGAGGAGAGCCAACTCGTCATCATCGAAACACCATAGCCGGTGACATATCCGAGACGGTCTACTTCTGGGTTTAGACGATAGCTGCTGACCACGCCGGGGTCGTTCAAAAGAAATAGCCAAATAATTCGTCGCCGCAGGCTATGCCCATCGAAGTGAAAAGTCATAGCCATTCCGAGTAAGATATTGCGCGTGCTGACAAGGAAGACTGACAGCGCAATGGTGCCGAGCGGCAGCGGAGCCTGCCAAAATTCTAGCGCGGCGAATTGCCCAGAAGCGGTGAACATCGAGGCGCTCATCAATAGAGCTTGCCAGTTGGCAAGCCCTGCGGAGTTCGCGGCGATGCCAAACATTAAGCCGAACATGAAGGTCGAGAGAAAATAATCGCTCGATGAGCGAATGCCAAACAATGCGCTTTGAGTGGTGTTCATTGACAGTGGTTCATCGACGGCGGTTCATCAACGACGGCTGGCTCGCTCAAACATGAAAATTGAGAACATCACGATACAGAATCCTACCCACTGCCACAAAGTGAAGACTTCGGCAAAAATCAGCCAAGCAATAAACGCAGCCATGGGTGGTTCGATCAACGTGAACATACTGGCTCGGGTTGCTCCGAGAATGCGCGCGCCGGCAAAAAATGCAACCCACGAAAGACAATAGAAGAAACCGTTAGCGAGCAGGCCGAGTTCACCGACAGTGGTTTGTGGCAGAACGAAATCACGCGTCACCAGTAGACCGGCGCCAAAGAACAATAACCCCCATAAACTCATATGGAGATTGGCAACCAGCGACCCAGTGTGATCAACAATCTTGACGTTGACTAGCGTGATCACCACGGTTGAGACCATCGCCAGCAATGCAAACCCAATCCCAAGCCAACTAGTTTCGCCAAACTTTACGCCGACGATCAAGATTAGCCCGGCGACCGCTGCTGAGCCCCAAATCCATTGCATCGATTTGAGTTTGCTGCCACCGGTGAAGTGCCCCCAACTGGCAACCACCATTGGGAAAAGGAACAGAATTAACAACGCAAGGCTGATGTTGATGCTCAAAATGGCACCATACATACCATAAACAAACGTGGCCCCGGCAAGGCCAACTGCGAGGCTAGAAGCAACCAGTTTCCGCGGTAAACGGAAGTTCTGCCGCATAATCAGCACCGCCAGCGCCAGAATCACAATCGCAATAATGGCGCGCATAAAGGCCACTGTGAAAAGATTGCTGCCGCTTTCTAACGCTAGTTTGGCTGTGGTTGGCAGAAATATAACGCCAAAAGCCGAAGCCAGCATGTAAAGGTAACCGACCGCGTCTCGAGGCTTTGATTCTGTTAGCGAAGGGGGAGTGTTCAAGGTTGAAACAGGTTGTGCGAATAGGGCTAACGATATCACACAATGCATCGACGAGACCCGTTACCTCAGCCATTAATCCGCGGAATATAAAGTCTTTAACGAACCTAAGTTCGACTCAAGTGAGATCAAAAAATTGATCGGATTAATTCACAGTGCTGAAGCTGGAACTTGCGGTAGGCGAAGGAAATGGCCGAGGCTGTCAGAATGTAGACTAGAAGCTCGATCGGTGTTGAGTCATCTTACAAAGGGAGTTTAGTTCTACGGATAGACTCCCAAGACACCTTTGCAACTCATTAGGCGATCATAATATTTCGCCAGAATTGACGCTAACCTTATACGCACTCAAATTAGTGACACAATTTATCAATATTAAGTGCGCTAACGTTGTTTAGTTCACTCGGAACTTAGTTAAAACCATAGCGTTGGTTTCTTTACTTCCGACCTACTTTTTTTCTTCGCTTATTCGGTAGGCCAGGGTATGTTTTTGTTTAAGAACATTTCCATGTCATTCGGGTTACCGGTCTCGTAAAAAGGAATCATGAGCTTGTTATATTAAAGGCGATGCTTCGCCGCAATGGTAAGCGGCAAGTAACCAATGCTCATTAGAATCCCGTTCATCACTAATTGTCCTGTTCTTATATTGCCGTCCCAAAAAATATTGGTTTCTAGCCGACTGTAAGAAAAAACGATATGCGGACCCCGGCAAAACATTGGTATCGATATGCGCATTCTCGGCAAAGTGCTGATCTAACTGATCCCACTTAGGCGGGGTGTATTCAGTGCCGGCAATAGTCACGCCACCAGTGCGAAACACCCCAACTTCGAGCGCCTCATCTTTCGCGACTATCGTATTGACTGCAACAGCATATTCCTTTGTTAATTTGAACCGACCATCTTTGACATCATCGATAATTTTCTTCCACCCAGAATGAATTCTACGAACCTGATCCTGTTCACTAACTTTATGCCCACCTACACTGATGCCTTCCAACAAGGTTTGCACTTCAGGAAACGTGTGAGGGTTTCCTTCAAGCGCTGACATATTAAAAACAAGTCCAACTAACAGTTTGTTGGCGACAAACAGAGCCTTTTCCTCTCCAACATAACTATTATCCATCAATCGGGCCCTCTCGTTTATGTTCATCATTCTAATCTTCGCCAGTCTTTACCGGGTAGACCGTAATCAGCGATTGATTCTCTCCTTGCCTATGCAAGCAAGGCTCATAGCCCAACGATGAGTCAGTTTCTGGGCTATGAGATTCAAGTTGGCCGTTACTCTTGGCCTTCAATGCCCCACTTCTGGTTGAGGTCAGTGAAATAGCCGACTTCGTGCTTCATTCGCATCCAGTTGTTAAGGAAATTCAGCCACACTTGATCATCCTGTCGCACCATGAACGACAGCGGCAGGCTGTTAGCGGTCTTTTGAAAGGCAATCACTAGTGATTCGTGGGTGCTCGAAAGCTTGCCTGCTTCCAGGGTGCTTGAAATGGTGACGTCTACTCGACCTGCGAGCAGTTCTTGCCAATCACGCGCGGGTGATTCGACTTCTCTGCGCTTTGCTTTTGGCAGTCTGCTTTTGACGAAGTCGGCAAAAGAAGTGCCGAGATTATAACCAATCGTGACGTCAGACTGATTCAGGTCTTGCCATGAATTAAAGCGCTTGGCCTGGTCTTTTCGAGCGAGCGGTAAATAACCGGTGCGACCCCAAGGAATCGTGTAGCCGGCCGCCTTGGCACGGCTGACCGTCATCGAGGTGCCGGTCATCACGATGTCATATTTATTAGCGACAATACCGTTGACCAAGGTCTTCCAGTCCGTCGGCACGAATTTGATTTCAACCCCCATGTCGGCGGCAAGCTGTTTCGCAGCATCAATTTGATGCCCTGTGTATTCCCTGGTTTCTGGGTCTTTGAAAGACATTGGGTTGAAATCACCCGTTGTTCCAACGCGCAATACACCGCTGTCGAGAATTTTATTGAGCGACGAACCTGCGGCCAGAGTGGCTGTGCTAGCTAACAGCAGTGCTGTGCCCAACCCCAATGCCAATAATTTTTGTTTGATCATTCTGATTTCCTCTCTTTGTTTTAAAATAAAACCCCGCAGAGCATTTTGCTCGATTTTTCACAGAAGCTTGGCACTCGCTGCGCTTGCCGGCATCGGTTAGTATGCAAGGCAACTGAAAGAATGTCGATTTTCAATTTTAGTGGAGTAGGGCCATCAATAAAGAGACTGTGGTGAGCATGCAGGGCGTCAATAAATGGTTTGCTGATTTGCAGGTTTTGCGCAACATCGATCTCAGTGTCAAGAGCGGGGAACGGATCGTCGTATGTGGGCCGTCAGGGTCCGGTAAGTCGACTTTGATTCGTTGTATATGTGAGCTTGAGCGGCACCAGCAAGGGTCCATTGAAGTCAATGGGAGAATCGTTGGCGGTTCTGAATCTGAGAATTCCACACAGCTTGGAGAGATCGGAATGGTGTTCCAGCAGTTCAATCTGTTCCCGCATATGAGTGTTTTACGCAATCTGACGCTAGCCCCGATGCGAGTGCGCAAAATGTCCCGCGATCAGGCAGAGAGTTTGGCGATGCACTATCTAGAACGCGTGCGCATTCCGGATCAAGCGCAAAAATTGCCGGGCCAATTGTCCGGCGGCCAACAGCAACGAGTTGCTATTGCTCGAAGCCTTTGCATGCAGCCGCGCTTGATGCTTTTTGATGAGCCAACTTCAGCACTAGACCCTGAGATGATCAGTGAAGTGCTTGATGTGATGATCGAGCTGGCAGACGAAGGCATGACGATGGTATGCGTCACTCATGAAATGGGGTTTGCGAAGCGAGTGGCTGACCAAATGATTTTTATGGATGAAGGTGAGATTGTGGAAAAAGCGTCAGCTGAAATGTTTTTTTCTCAACCAACTCATGATCGAACGCGTCAGTTCCTAAGCCAGATCCTGTCTCACTAGGGCCCATCATCACTATGAATCGAAAAATTGTTTACTCCGCGCTGTTTTTGTTTGCTGTGACATTACTTGCCGGTTGTGCCAGCTCGCAGCAATGGGGCTGGTATGTGATCGACCCAAGCATTAATCGTGGTCGAATTAATCTGATGTTTCTCGTTTCCGGCATTCCATGGACGGTGCTTTTAACGATTTGTTGTGTGCTTATTTCTAACGTTCTCGGCTTTGCGATTAGTCTGCTTGGTCTCGCACAGAGTCGTTGGTTGCAGTTGGTTTATCGATGCTATGTCGATGTCTTCCGTTCGATTCCGCCACTGGTGTCGATATTTTGGGTTTACTATGGTTTGCCTATTCTGATCGACGTTGGGCTTGAGCCTTTTCCAGCCGGGATGATCGCATTGTCATTGTATGGGTCAGCTTTTATGGCCGAAATTTTTCGTGGCGGTGTTCAATCGATTGACCGTGGGCAGTTCGAGGCCTCGAAAACGTTGGGGTTAGGCTATCTCGACATGATGCGCTTCGTGATTTTTCCGCAGGCGCTGCGGCGCTCGTTACCGGCGATTGGAAATCAGCTGGTGATTATGTTGAAAATGACTTCCTTGGTCTCCGTCATCGGGGTGTCAGAAATTTTGCGTCGCGGCAACGAGTTGGCGGTCACCGAGTATCGACCTCTTGAGATCTATAGCTTTGTCGCTTTGCAATACTTGGTGTTGGTTTTAATCGTTTCTGCGGGTGTGCGCAAACTCGAGCGCAAGATGGGTGCGGATCAAC
>CBDTWQ010000035.1:0-11529 GCA_965364115.1 uncultured Gammaproteobacteria bacterium
ACTCCCGATGCACACACCGCCATTTTCAAACTGGCTAATCCGGCACCTTACATGATGCGTGCGCTGGGTTCATATGAGTCACCGATGGTGCCTAAACACTTGCTCGATGGTCAAGATTTGCGCAGCGCTAGTATTGCCAATAAGCCGGTTGGCACCGGACCTTTCGTGTTTGTTGAATGGAAAAAAGGACAATATATTCGGCTCGACAAGAATCCAAACTACTGGAAAAAAGGCTTACCCTACCTTGACCGCATCGTAGGCCGCTTCATTCCAGATGCCTCGACCCGCACAGCGGCGATGGAAAACGGCGAAGTTCATTACGGTGCCTATGGTGCGATCCCGAATGTCGATGTGGTGCGCTTGCGCAGACTCGACAGCATTGGAGTCACCACAGACGGTTACGCGATGATCAACCCGGTTTCGCTGATCGAATTTAATACCACAACTGAACCCTTTAATAATCCTGCGATTCGCCAAGCGATTTCAACCGCGCTGGATCGTCAGTTTCTGATCGACAATATCTGGTTTGGTTATGGCAAGGCCGCGACCAGCGCTTTGTCCAGCAGTTTCGCAGCCACCGGCCTATATGCCCCGGGCATGCCAAACTACCCGGGCACTGGAAGCTATAAAGCGGCCATCAAGATCCTCGATGATGCCGGAATCACCG
Organism: uncultured Gammaproteobacteria bacterium; assembly: GCA_965364115.1. Classification (GTDB taxonomy): domain Bacteria; phylum Pseudomonadota; class Gammaproteobacteria. The sequence continues at coordinate 668 of CBDTWQ010000035.1, forward strand.
CTGATGCGGATGGCGTGCGCGCCAGGGCCGTGCTCGACTTGATACCTTACGGTGAAGATTGGCGTCGGGCGGGTGAGTACATGAAGCAAGTACTCGGTGATATTGGCATTAAGATCGACTTACGCTATGAAGACGTGCCGACCTGGCTGAAGCGAGTCTATGCTGACTATGATTTCGAGATGAACGTTAATTATTTCTATCAGTTGCCTGATCCCGTGCTTGGCGTTCATCGTCATTACGGAACCGATCAAATTCGTCAGGGCACACACTTTGTCAACTCGTCTCGCTATAGCAACCCGGAGTTAGATAAGTTGCTCGCAGCAGGCGCAAAAGAGCCGGATACGAACAAGCGCAGCGCCATTTACAAGAAAGTTCAGGAAATCCTCGCTGAAGATATGCCAGTGGTGAATCTGCATGAGATGAAATTTCTGACGGTGTACGACTCTAGACTGAAAGGCCACGATGTCTCAGGGTTTGGTGCTTATGGTTCGTTTGATCGAGTCTGGTTTGATAAATAGGTTGATTAACGGGCGCACCGATCAGCTTCGATCGGTGCGCTTGTGAACCTAGGCGGAAGACGCCTCCGATACGTATTCAAACGGCTGCTGCACGCGGTGCCGATTGTGCTCGCGATCGTTGTCGTCAATTTCTTCCTGTTGCAGTTGGCCGAGGGCGATGCGGTCGATGTGCTGGCGGGTGAAGCGGGCTCGGCAACGCCTGAGTACATGGCTGAAATGCGAAAGAAATTCGGTCTCGATCAACCCCTGCCCGTGCAGTTGGCGGTCTATCTCAAAAATGTCCTTTCATTCGATCTTGGCTATTCGTTTCGGCATGAAATGCCGGTGCTCGATCTGGTGCTTGATCGCTTCGTGCCGACCTTGTTACTGATGGTGAGCACTATCATTCTTGCGGTGGGGGTGGGCATCGTTCTCGGGTTGTTGGCGGCAACCGGTTTAAATACTTGGCGCGACACGCTAATTTCGATATTTGCGTTGATCACTTATGCAACCCCGCTGTTTTGGGTGGGCTTGATGTTTATCGTGGTGTTCTCGTTGAATCTTGGCTGGTTTCCAACCAGTGGCATGGAGAACATCGCGATGTTCTATAGCGGCTGGGATCGTGTCTGGGATATCGCCCACCATTTGGTGCTGCCGACCATCACCTTGTCGTTATTTTACCTCGCTCTTTACACCCGGTTGATGCGCGCTTCGATGCTTGAACAGTCAGGCATGGACTACGTCACGACCGCGCGTGCCAAGGGATTGACCGAGCGGCGCATCATGTTCGTGCATGTTTTGCGCAACGCGCTATTGCCGGTGGTGACAATGGCCGGAGTGCAGGTGGGCGCGCTGATCGGTGGCTCGGTCATCGTCGAGTCGGTGTTTGCCTGGCCTGGCCTCGGTATGTTGGCTTTTGAAGCCTTGTTCTCGCGAGACCTTAATCTTTTGTTGGGTATATTCCTGCTTTCCGCGCTGCTCGTGGTGGCGGTCAACCTGATTGTCGATGTCATCTATTCAACCCTTGATCCTCGCATCGAAGTAGACTGATGCGCGATTTTTGGAATTTATACAAACGAAATCGTTCTGCGGTTGCCGGGCTGGCAATTCTGCTGGTGGTGGTATTGCTCGCGGCGATAGCACATTGGTTATTTCCAGATGATCCATTTCGACTCGCCGGGAGATCGATGTCTCCTCCCGGGCAAAATGGGTTTTTGTTGGGCAGCGATTCGCTCGGCAGAGACGTCGCCTCGGGCATTGTGCATGGCGCCAAGACATCGCTGCTGATCGGCTTGGTCGCGACGCTGGTGGCGGTTGGGTTTGGCACCATCATGGGCGGTCTCGCCGGTTATTATGGTGGCTGGGTTGACGACCTATTGATGCGCACCACCGAAATGTTTCAGACGATACCATCGTTCATCTTCGCGATTCTGCTGGTAGCCATCATGAAGCCTTCGATCACCAGTATTGTGATCGCGATTGCCGTGGTCTCGTGGCCGGCAGTCGCGCGTTTGGTCCGCGGCGAGTTCCTGTCGCTGAAACATCGCGAGTTTGTGCAAGCCTGCCACACCCTTGGAATGAGTGATCTGCGCATCATGCTGGGCGAGATGTTGCCGAATTGCTTGTCACCAATCATCGTCATCGGGTCGTTGATGGTGGCCACCGCGATATTGATTGAAAGTGGCCTCGCCTTTCTTGGCCTCGGTGACCCTAACATCATGAGCTGGGGTTTTCAGGTTGGCGCCGGAAGGACGTTGCTGCGATCTGCTTGGTGGGTTGTGACCTTTCCCGGCATCGCCATTCTGATTACGGTGCTAGCCATCAATCTGGTGGGCGAGGGTTTGAATGATGCGCTCAATCCGCGTTTGCGGGAACGTCAATGAGCTTGCTCAAAATTCGTAATCTGCACGTTTGCCTGCCTGAAGGCTCAGAGCGACCTTATGCGGTTGAAGCGGTCGATCTCGATTTGGCGCCGAACGAAATTCTCTGCATTGTGGGTGAGAGCGGTTCGGGCAAATCACTCACCGCGCGCGCCGTCATGGGTTTGCTGCCAAGACCTCATGTACGCGTGGTGGAGGGCAGCGTGCATATGAATGACGAAAATTTGGTTACCGTGGGTGAAGCTCGTCTGCGCGATATTCGAGGCAGTGAAATCTCGATGATTTTTCAAGAGCCGATGACCGCGCTTAATCCCGTGATGAGTATCGGCGAACAAATCGATGAGGTTTTTCGCTTTCACGTTAATATGACTCGTAAACAGCGTCACGCTCGAGCAGTGGCATTGCTGGTCGATGTCAATTTGCCCGACCCAGAACAAATCATGCGGGCCTATCCGCACGAACTGTCCGGTGGGCAACGCCAGCGCGCGATGATCGCAATGGCGCTCGCGCTGGATCCTAAAATTTTAATTGCCGACGAACCGACCACTGCACTGGATGTGACGACTCAGGCGCAAATTCTGACGTTGATCAAAGAGATGCAGGCATCGCATAACACCGGTGTATTGTTTATTACCCATGATTTTGGCGTGGTCGCCGACATTGCCGACCGCGTTGCGGTGATGCAAAACGGCAAATTGGTTGAAGTCGGTAGCGTGGATGAAGTGTTGAACCAGCCGAAACATCCCTATACGCAATCCTTGATTGCGGCCGTTCCGGGTCTCACCCCTCGTGCTGCTCGGGTGCAGTCTACGGAACCCGTGCTGCAGATAGAAAGACTCTCTAAAACTTTTGAAAGTGGCGGTGGACTGATTGGTTTCGGGGGCGAGAAGCGTGTTGTAAAAGCGGTGAAAGCGGTTGACCTGACCCTTTATCGTGGCGAAACCCTCGGCATTGTCGGCGAGAGTGGCTCCGGCAAGTCCACGGTTGCGCGTTGCATTGTTCGGCTGGTGGATGCCGATGAAGGCAGCATCGTTCTAAATGGCACCGATCTACAGCCGTTAGATCGGGCGGCGATGCGAGTTCACCGTGCCAGCATACAGATGATTTTCCAAGACCCGTTTGCTTCACTCAACCCGCGAACTCGAGTGGGCAAGATCATTGCTCAGGGTCCATTGATTCAAGGCGTTTCGCCTGTCGATGCACAAGCCAAAGCGCGCGAATTGCTCTCAATCGTCGGTTTGGATGAGTTAGCTTATGACCGCTACCCACATGAGTTTTCAGGCGGGCAAAGACAACGTATCGGTATTGCACGTGCGCTGGCATTGTCGCCCGATGTGTTGGTTGCCGACGAGCCTGTTTCGGCACTTGATGTGTCGATTCAAGCCCAAATTTTAAAATTACTTGACGAAATCCGCGAGCGAATGAGCTTGTCGATGATCTTTATCACCCATGACCTTCGGGTGGCGGCGCAGGTTTGCGACCGACTGGTGGTGATGCGTTATGGCGAAATAGTAGAAACCGGTGATACGGCTACATTGTTTGCCGCCCCCCAAGCTGATTACACTAAAGAACTGCTCGCAGCGGTTCCCGGGCGCAACTGGCAGCCGTCAGAAACGGCGATGCAGCGACCTGATCAATAGCAATGGGTCGATTCTTGCGGTTGTGATCAGTTGATTTAGACCGTTATCAAATTTGCGGCTGTGCTTATTTTAGGTGTCATAGATTCCGGTTAACTGAGTGGTGTGGTTTATCTCCATGTTTATTTCCATATTTATATTCGGTGTCAGCTCAGATCACCGCAACAATAGGAGCAAGTAAAATGTTTTTATCTTCGAGTTTAAGCAAACGTATCGGCATGGGATTGGCTATGGGCGGAATTTGTCTTGCCTCAATATCGTCGACCCTGCTGGCGGGCCCTACCGCCTGGACGCAAACCAAAAATAATAACCAGATCATTGAAAAACAGAAGGCTGCCAGCGGCGACCCGATGAAAGCGGGAGAAGTCAGCATCAATTTTTACGGTCATGCAGCCTTTAAAATGACCTCACCGGGTGGCATGACCTTACTTTTCGATCCTTGGCGTAATGACCCGTCGGGTGCCTGGGGCCTATGGTTTCCAAACGAGTTTCCGGAAATCGAAGTGGATGCAATTCTCTCCACCCATGCGCATTTTGACCATGATGCCACCGAGCGTCCTAATGGGCAGATGATTCTTGATCGAATGACGGGCAGCTACCAATTTGCCGATGTCAAAATCACCGGTCTGGCTGACAAGCATCAATGTGAAGCCCCGGGTTGGTATAAATGGACCGATGCGATGCCAGAATTTGGGCAGCCGCAGTGCCCACCCGATAACTACCATCATCTCGATAACAATATTTATCTGCTTGAGACCGGCGGTTTGCGAATAGCCGTCTGGGGCGATAATCGACAGAATCCTAACGACCATGTTTGGGCGGCGTTGACCGATATCGATGTGCTGGTATTGCCGGTCGATTCGTCACAGCATATTTTAAGCTACCAACAGGCCGACAAAATCGTTGCCCGAATCAAGCCGAATGTAATCATTCCAGAACATTACCTGACCAAAGGCGCATCGCTCACGCTGACCACTTTGGGCTCAGCTAAAGAGTGGACCCAGAAACAGAAAAGCCACACCCTGTTGACCTCGGCCACCTTGAAACTAGACCCCAAGTCGGTTGCCAAATATGATCGCCACGTATTCTATTTTGGCGATAATCACTTGAAGGACTAATAAAAACACGAGAAATACGAGTCAGCCATAACTCGCTTAAATCTGGATGGTTGAACTGGCCTAGCTATGCTTTGGTCTGGTTAGGCATTTTTACTTGAATCGTTCTCGCAGGAAGAATTGTGCTGCTAATAAAAGCATCAATGAAACTGCGAGCACCATCGTGCCGATAGCGTTCACCTCGGGCGTAATGCCCCGACGAATCGATGAAAAAACGTAAATCGGCAGTGTGGTATTAGCACCAGCGACAAAGAACGAAATGATGAAATCGTCGAAGCTAAAGGTGAAGCTGAGCAGGAAGCCCGCCAGTATCGCTGGGTAAATCTGTGGCAAGGTGACTTGATAAAAGGTACGCCAAGGGTTTGCATACAAATCCATCGAGGCCTCGATTAGGGCGCGGTCCATGCCCGCAATGCGCGCTCGTACCAAAATAATGACGATCGACATCGTGAATAAGGTATGCGCCGCGATCAACGAGAGATAACCCATGTGAAGTTTTGGCGGTTTGCTGCCATCCGGCCAAATTGACGCTAGTAATGGGTTTAGAATATCAAACAAGGTTACCAACGCTACTAGCGTGGCAATTCCGATAACGATGCCTGGAATCATCACCGAGACGTAGATCAATCCGTCAAATAAAACTCGAACGGGTCCTTTGAGGCGTTGCAGGGCTAAGGCGGCCGCAGTGCCCATCAAACTCGATAGCAGCGCGACCGATAGTGCCACAATCAGGCTATTGCTGAAGGCATCAGCGACAAACGGATTTGATAAAGCCTTGCCGTACCACTCTAGTGAAAAGCCGCGTAATTCGCTGGCATGACGACCCGCATTAAAACTGAATAAAACGATGATGCCGATAGGCACATAGAGGAACAGAAAAACGGCTGTGGCATAAATTCTCATCGTCAAATGGGCCTTACATCAAAGACTCATCACGCCCATTTTGACCCCGCAAGGTCATGCGCATGTAAAGACTCACGGTAATCAGCATGATGATCACCAAAGTGACCGAAACCGCAGCACCAAATGGCCAGTTTCGCGACTGCAGGAATAAATCGACCAGCGCGTTGCCAATGAAATAGACCTTGCCTCCACCCAGAAAAGCCGGAATTAAAAATTCTCCCATCAACAGAATAAATACCAGCATGCAGCCGGTGGCAATACCCGGCAACGATAGCGGCAGGGTAACTTGCAGAAAGGATTTGAACGGCGATGCGCCTAAATCACTGGAAGCTTCGAGCAGGCGTTTGTCGAGTTTTTCCAGCGAGACAAAAATTGGAAACACCATCAGCGGCAGGTAGCCGTAAACGATGCCGATCAAGACCGCGCTAGGGGTGTTGATTAGGCGAACGCCTTCGATACCGATGAATTCCAGCAGTGTTGGGATGCCACGGCCACCAAGAATGAAAATCCAGGCATAAGTTCTTACCAGCAGGCTAGTCCAGAAAGGTACGATGACCAATACCAGCAGAATCAACTTGTACTTCTGGTTAACACGAACGGCTAAATAATAAGCGAGTGGGTAAGCCACCAGAAGGCTTAAAAGTGTTCCCAATGGAGCTATGGTCAGAGTGTTCTGAAATGCTTTCAGCCGTGTTGGCAGATTGGCATATTGCTCTAGTGTGAAGCCGCCAGCGTATCCGCCAACGGCCGCGCGTTCACCGAAACTGAACACCACAATAACCATTAAGGGCAGGATCAGCAGAAACAGAAACCAAATTGAAGTCGGCGCTAATAAAGCGGCCGTCAACCAGCGGCTGCTGCTGTCTGCCCTCATGGTTATGAGATTATTAGTTTCAGGCCGATTTGAAGCGCGCCATTACCTCGGCTCGGTTTGGATCAGTCAGGGTCTGTGCGGCACCGAATTCGAGCCCATTCATCAATTCCGCAGCAGGATGTAAAATTGGATCGGTGGCGAGTGAATCTGGTTGCAATGCGATCGCACGGGCATCCGTTGGTGCATAGCCATGTGCCTTAGCATCACGCGCCTGAATAAATGGATCCTGCATGAAATTGATGAAAGCATAGGCGGCATCAGGATGAGGTGCATTCTTTGGAATCGCGTAGAAATCGGTCCAGATTTCGCCCCCATCAGTCGCAATCACATAGGCCATTTCGGGCAGGTCCCGGTTGAGCTGGGTGCCATCGCCGTTCCAGCAAATCGACATCCAGGCATCAGTGCTGCGCATTCCAGGTTGATAATCGGAGGTGATCGCAAATAAATGTGGCTTTGATTTAATCAGCAAGGTTTCGGCCTTAGCTAGCTGCTGTGGGTCGATCGAGTTGAATGAATAGCCCAGCGCACACAGTGCCGCACCAATTGTGGTCAGCTGGTAGTCATGCAAAATGGTGTGACCGGAACCTTTGCCCATGGTGACCTCAAAAAAGTCTTTCCAGGATTTTGGGCCACTCTTTATTTTTTTGGTGTTAACAATGAACCCGGTGGTTCCCCAATTTTTCGGCACGCAATAAACCTTGCCATCGATAGTTGCCGGACCGGCAAACTTCGGGTTGTTGGCGGCAGCGGCGTAATTGGGCAGACGCGACAAGTCCAATTCCTGGATCAGATCGAGTTCGACGTAGTTTGAAATAGTGTAATTGGTTGGCACAAACACATCCCAGCCAGTGGCGCCTGCCTGTAGTTTCGCTAACATTTCCTCGTTTGAGCCAAATGCGTTGACTTGAATATTGACGCCGGTCATTTCGGTGAAATCATCGAGATTGACTTGATTCTGATAGTTCGGCCAGGTTGAAAACACCAGTCGATCACCGAGATCATCAAAGGCTTGAGCCTTGCTTGGCCACAAAGAAGGCGCCGCTGTGCCGATCACCGCCATCGCGGCTCCAAGCCCTGTGACGCCGAGGAAATGACGTCGAGAGATTGAACCTTTCTGATAACTGCGGAAATATTGCATGAATTTACGCGCGTTTATCGGTTTGTTGCCGTCGTTATTTTTACTCATGGTTTGTCCTCTTAGTTGTGATCCGTTTGTTTCTGAAAGGTCATTACTGCCGGATCTACAGCATGGCCTCAAGTGTCTCCAAGCGCGAGGGCGGATTCTGGTCTCCAGCTCAATGAGACCCTTTCGTTGGGTTCAAAACCTCGGCCGCTATGTTCAAGCGATTTCGGAGATAACACCATAACGTCACCGTATCCCTTGGTTGAAACTAAATATTCTGAGGCTTCGCCCAGAAAGATTCGGTTCATCACACGTCCCTGCAACGTGATGTGGGAACCGCTAGTAGTTTGGTCTTCAGGGGAAATCGAAATAATTTCGGGGCGCACCGCAATACTTGCCCTGCTGCCATTGCCAAGCTCGGCGGCGCCTTTGGGTAGTAACCCAGTGAGGACTTCGCCGGCGCTAGTCTTGACTGAGATGCTGCTGTGATCAGAAGCCACAACCTCACCATCGAAGAAATTGCTTTTGCCAACAAAATCGGCCACGTAACGACTAGTTGGCTCATCATAGAGTTCGCGTGGGCTGCCAAATTGGATGATTTTGCCATCGCGCATGATGCAAATCTGATCGCTCATCGACAAAGCTTCTTCTTGATCATGTGTCACCAGAATGAAGGTAATCCCAACCTCTCGCTGCAATGTTTGTAACTCGATTTGCATCTCGCGACGCAGTTTACGATCTAGTGCTGCCAGTGGCTCGTCAAGCAACAGGCAGGTTGGCCGATTAATGAGTGCGCGTGCAAGCGCAACGCGTTGCTGTTGTCCACCGGATAGTTCCCAGATTTTACGCTCGCCGTAGCCACTCAATCGCACCATTTCGAGGGTCTCATCGACTCTACGTTCAACGTCGACTTTGCTCGGTTTCGGTTTCCGCTGCTTGAGGCCGTAACCGATATTGTCGGTAACATTCATATGCGGGAACAGCGCATATTGCTGGAACACCATATTGACCGGTCGTTTGTGTGGGGGAATGCCTACGACCGAATTGCGTCGGATAAATATGTCGCCGCTGGTCGGTTGATCGAAGCCCGCAATTAAACGCAAGGAAGTAGTTTTGCCGCAGCCAGACGGACCCAGAAAACTGAAGAAGGCACCGCGTTCGACACTCAAGGAAACATCGTCTACCGCGACGACTTCATCGAAGCGTTTGGTGACGTTGCGAAACTCTATATCGATCTCTTGCGCTCTTTCGGATTGATCGCCCAACCCGGCCCCCTGGAGAGTCATATTTCCCCTCTTTGAATCTTGTCTTGAGTTTTATCGAGAAATTATACTACCATGCAAATCAGGAAAACGCATACATGTTCGCCCGTTTGAGGTATATGCCGTAAATGGTCACAACTCGTGCAAATCATCCAATCTATTTGATAAAGGGAAATAGTTGATGGCAAATAATTCCAGGCGAGCACAAAAAATCGACCTGGGGAATGCTGACTGGATTTCGCTTTTATCCTGTTGTATCGAATCTGTCTCTACCGACCAGTTCACCGACGACCTGATTAACGCACTCAAGTCGATTACCAATTTTGATTATTCAGTGGGTTTCGCGTATCACCAGAACGAACAACCGGTTTGTTTGTTCCACAACTTCAACCCCAGTGAGCAGCTGGTGTTTGTAGATGATTACCTCAAGGGCCCTTATCTGCTGGATCCATTTTTCATCGCTTGCGGACGTAAAGTAAATAGTGGTCTGTATCGATTGCGCGATATCGCGCCAGATCGCTTCCTGCAGAGTGAGTACCATCGTTCCTATTATGTCCGCACAGGTCTTGCTGAAGAGATTTGTTTTACGCTTTATCTGCCGGACGATATTGCGGTCGTAATCTCGTTAATGCGTTCGGCTCAAAATCAGCGTTTTTCGGCGCGTGAATTTAAATTATTAGAGCGTGTGGTTGAAATTGTCTGCAGTCTAGCCAGGCAGCACTGGCAGTCCCTGTCAGATGGGTTCGACTCCAAGTCCGAGAAAAGCGAAGCTGGGCATGCGGTCAATCGTGTTGAGCACAAAGTCCGCGATATTTTCGGTAAACGCATCACCCCACGCGAAACTCAGGTAGTTGCGAAAGTGCTCGAAGGCTATTCTTCGGAAGCAATCGCCAAAAGTCTGGGGATTACAACTGGTACGGTGCGCATTCATCGGCGCAATGTGTATGCCAAGCTTGATATTTCGTCACAGCAAGAACTCTTTTCAATTTTTTTCCGGGATATTAGCTTCCCGACTGCTGGTAGCCTGCCAGTCATCTAGAAAAATGAGACGGATTTTCATTAAACAATCGAATCGACGCTATGAATCAGAAAAACAGGGGAGCAACAGTGACAACAACATCTAACACGCGCGCGAAAGACAAAGCCCAACGCCCTGGCCGGTTGGCAGGCAAAACAGCTGTCATCACTGGGGGTGCCGCAGGAATGGGGCGAGCGACTTCTCTGGCTTTTGCAGACGAAGGTGCAAGAGTTGCCATCCTCGATATACAAACTGCGGCTGGCGAAGAAACGGCGCAATTGATTCGCGCAGATGGGGGCATGGCGGAATTTATTGAAACTGATGTGTCTGACTCGGATCAGGTGGATGCTGCGTTTGATCAGGTGAATCAAGCCTTTGGGAGCTTTAACGTGCTTTTCAATCATGCCGGTACGATTACGGTGAAACCTCTGCATGAAAGCACCGAAGCCGACTACGATCGGTTGATGGATATCAATGTTCGTTCAGCCTTTCTAGTTTGTCGACGTGCGGTTAAGGAAATGAGACAAAGTGGTGGTGGCTCCATTGTGATAAC
>CBDTWQ010000036.1:0-11476 GCA_965364115.1 uncultured Gammaproteobacteria bacterium
TTGCGGTGCATTGCGCCATGAATCGCCCAGGCGGTTGGGTCGGGTTTGTCGGCGCGTTGCATTGTGTGTTCGTCACTGGCGTCGAGCAGCAGCAGATCACTGGCGCGAATATTGGAAAAGTGTTTGCCAAACGGGTTCATTAAGAACCGATTGCCGTCATCACTGACCGCAAAACTGAAGTGATTGGCAACCCCTTCATCCATTTTGAGGCGAGCCGTCATCCGAAAGCAGGCGGCGAGATTAATTCTATGTTGCAGCACAAGGTCAGCTGTATTTTCTAAGTTTGCTTGGTTAACGACCGAAATTGACATCGAGATTTCCTCATTTGCGAAATTGAATGGTTTTTTGACGGTAACCATTCAGGCGATAGGAATACTTTAAATTGAGCGTCACTGCGATCAATTTTTTCATTATAGTGCGGTAGATGAATCACTTCGCTCATTTAGTGCTGGCCAAACCGACCACCGCTTCCGTGGTCGGTAATCTGCTTGGCGACTTTGCCCGGGGGGTTGATTTGGAGGGTCTGCCGAGCGATATCCATGCTGGTTTAATGAATCACCGCGCGGTGGATCGTTTCACCGACTCTCACTTGATCGTGCAGCAGATGAGGGCTGTTTTCAGCCCCCAGCGCCGGCGGTTTGCTGGAATTGCACTGGATATATATTTTGACCACCTGCTGTTGACGCATTGGGCTGAGTTTGAAACCAGGGACGACAAAGATTTGATTGATGGCTTTTATCGTCGAATTCGTCTCGGTCAAAGTTTGATGCCCAGCGCCCAAATGCGGAAAGTCAGCCAACACATCGTCGATTATGATTGGTTTGGTAGCTATCGAGACCTGGATCAAGTCGCCGAAGTGTTAGACCGAGTTGCCGCTCGGATTCGTTTTGCCAATCAATTCGATCATTCAATTGATGACCTGCTGGTCCATCAGGCGATGATTGAAGACGGTTTTTTCGAGTTTTATCCGCAGTTGCAGGCTCATGTTGTGCAGTTGGCGTTGGAGCCTGAGCTAGCGCTAGAGTAAATCTAACGGTTGTCACATTGAACCTCGTTAGCAGCCGGTAATTTTGCGAGGTTGATGCTGACGCGTTCCCTCAAAATTGAATCTAACGGGCCGATAATTGATTGTCGTTCGGTGGAAAGGTTCGTGGCTGTTTTTATCTTCACATTCCCAGGGATCGAAAACCTTTAGACAGGGTCTCAGATTCGATTGCTTATTGTCCTTAGGACGGGGCCTGAAGAATGGAAAAAGTAGAGATCGCTTCTATAATTATCAAACTCCTTTTTATCAGGACCCACCTGAGCTCGAATGTCAGTCCCTAAGACCCCTGAATCAGCGCTAGCAAAAGACTCTGACGACACGGATATATCCGTGCTTTCGAGGCTTGAGCTTGAAGCTGAGATCGAACGGTTGCGCTATCGGGAGAGTTTACTGGCCGCGACCGAGCGAGTAGCACAAATCGGCCATTATGAATGGAACTATGATCAAGATCGATTGCAGTCCTGTTCGAAAACGTATGCCGGAATTTTCAACATGACGGTCGACGAGGTCCTCAAATCTTGGAGCAGCGCGGCGCAATTGCTGCAGCAGATTCATCCCGATGATCGAGATCGCTATGGCGCAGATGCCGATGTGATGCAGCGAACGCGGTCGCTCGATATTGAATATCGAATCGTTCTAGCCGATGGCGAAGTCAAGTATGTTCGTGAAATTGGCGTGATGGTGCCCGAAATTGACGATGTCAATCAAAGGGCATTTGGAATTTTGCAAGACATGACTAATCAGGTTAAAAATAGACGTGATTTGGAATATCGAGACGAGCTTGCACGGCAAGCAGAAACGATCACTGATATTGGCCATTATATTTACGACGAAGAGAATCAGCGCTATCTCTACCTCAGCGAAGGTTGCGCTCGAATTTATGGTTCAACCCCGCATGAGTATATTTCGCGAATGCAGAGCTATGAAGATGATCTCGCTGACATCGTCGAGGAAGATCGCGACCGGATTGAGGAAGAATATATTCGCTATCGTGAAAGCGGGCATGAATGTGCGCTTGAGTATCGGGTTCGAAGAATCGACGATGGCAAAGTTCGTTGGGTTAGAGAACTGGGGCGGGCCAAACGCACGAAGAATGGTCGTGTCGTGCAAACACTCGGCGTGGTTCAGGACATTACCGAGCGAGTGGCGCATGAGCAGGAGCTATTATTTAAGGATGCGTTAGCGAATCAAGCCGAAGCAATAACCGATATCGGCCATTTTATCTACGATGAAATCAATCAAAAGTATCTATTCGTTAGCCCTGGGCTTGCGCAGATTTATGGTCGCGAAGCGTTTGATATTGTCGAAAACATGATCGGTAGTGAGCGAAACCTTAAACTGATTCACAGCGATGATCGTAACCGGGTGCAAAAGGTTTATGACAAGTTTGTCGCCGGTGGTGATGAGTGGCGAGTTGACTATCGTTTGATGCGTAACAATGGTGAAGTTTGCTGGGTGCGGGAAATGGGAAAAGCGCATCTAATTGGCCACAGTATGGCTGAGCAAACGATTGGAGTTCTGCAGGACATTACCGCGCAAAAAAATGCCGAATACGAAATCATCAAGACAAAAGAAAACTTAGAGCTTCAGGTGGTGATTCGAACGCGCGAGTTGGCCAACACGGTTAAGCAATTGCAGGTTGAGATCGCAGAGCGTGAAAAAGTAACGGCTGAGCTCGATTTTCTAGCCAATCATGACGCGTTAACCGGCTTGCCTAGTTTGCGCCTGTGCAAAGATCGCTTGGAACACTCCCTGGCCGAGGCGCGCCGAAATCAACAGAAGTCGGCGGTGATGTTTCTCGACTTGGATGGCTTCAAATTAATTAACGACACCCACGGCCATGAACTGGGTGATCAGGTGTTGAAAGTGATCGCCGATCGAATAAAAGCCGAAATTCGCGAGACTGACACGGTCGCACGAATCGGTGGTGATGAATTTTTGATCATTCTATCGAGCATGCCAGAGGCGGGCATTTCAGAACGCATAGCAAACAGCCTGATCGACCAAATTGCGAGTCGAATTCTTATCGGTAACGTCGAAGTTGCGGTCAGCGCGAGCATCGGAATATCACTCTATCCAGACCATGGCGCGACGGGCGAAATTCTAATTCGTGAGGCAGATGGTGCGATGTACCGTGTTAAAAGAGAAGGTAAGAATAACTTTGGCTTTGCAGAGGATCTTGAATCTTGATTGCTGCCTTGAGCCTGATGAATTCAATATGATGAATTGAGCTGGCGCTAGCAGCAAACCTTTCGTAAACGCACCTCAGGCCATTCAAAGTGAGGTGTTCAGAAGCAATAATATTTTGTTATAAAGATGGGACATTCGATAGGGCCTCAACTAAGGGTTAATATCGCTCGTGGTCTTTGCCTGCAGGCGTTATCCTAATCTTTTTCGGGCATCACATGTCGCGCTATCAAAACAATAATCTGTACGGCATTTGCCTGATGATGCTAGCGGTGCTTCTGTTTGCAGTGATGGATGCTATGGCTAAATGGTTACTGGTTGAAGAACGGCCGGTGGCGCAAATTTTGTTTTTTCGTAGTTGGGTTATCGTCAGCTTAATCCTGTTGTTGCTCGCCGTTCGTGGGCAACTGGATCAATTGAAAACTCGCCGACCAGGGTTCCATTTAATCCGTGGAATGATCGGCTTTCTCGCACCATTCTGCTTTTTCCTCGCCTTGAAGAGTCTGCCATTGGCAGATGCCACGGTGGTTTTTTTCAGCTCTAGCTTTATCCTCACTGCCGGTTCAGCGTTGTTTCTTCGCGAACAGGTCGGGGTTCATCGGTGGAGTGCAGTAGTGGTCGGATTCATCGGGGTGGTGATCGCGATGAACCCCAGTGGCGACGGTGATCTGAATGCCTATGGACTGGTGTTGGTATCGGCCACAATCTATGCGGCTCTTTTTCTAACCGGAAAACACTTGTCTCGAAACGACTCCGTGATGTTGTTGGTGTTTAGCTTTAATTTTGGCGTTGGGGTAGTCGCAACCTTGGCATTGCCATGGTGGTGGCAGTTGCCGGACGCGGCGACCTTGTTCAAGATCGGGATGCTGACAGGGGTCGCCTTTGCTGGTCATTTTGCGTTCAATGCGGCCTTCGCGCGTGCCGATGTTTCGGTGCTGGCGCCGTTCGAATATTTCGCCTTAGTTTGGGCAACCTTGATTGGCTATCTAGTCTGGCAGGACCTGCCTGCAAGGCAGGTTTGGATTGGCGCGGCGATTGTAACGGCTTGCGGGCTTTACGTGATTCACCGTGAGTCTCGAAACCGTCGATTAAGAACAGGCGAATTAGAGTAGCGGATTTAGCGTTTCGCGCACCAGTTGCTGGAAGTAGATAGTGCCCGCCTCTTGGGTGGCCGAGAGTTTCCCGCCGGGGTAGATTCCTGAAGCCAAATTACGTTGCACCTGTTCGCAGATCAACAAGTCTTCGTCAATGACCTTTTCCGAGTTGGGCCGAATGGTCTCAGTTTTCACTCCCTGTTGCGCGGCCTTGTCAGAGTTCGACCAGAACCAACGCTGCAATTCAATTGAGTTGGCTGAGGTCGGGATGACGCTTTCGGCATTAAACGAATAATCAGCGAAATGCAGTAACAGGCCCGGAAACTTATAAATCCAGAAGCCTTTGCCCGCACGACTCTGGTCTTTGCCCGAGGCGTAGTTAACCTCGAAACCGATGAATTCACCCTGCCGATAGGCTTTGATCTTCACCGACTCACGCTGCATCGATGAACCCAGCGCCGAGTGCACCATGCCGACGTGATAACCTTCACATGAATTGTCGCCGTAGGTCTTCCAATTGGTTTGACCCTGTTTGTTGACTTGCCCGTTATAAGTCATCGAACCGGTCGGGTCGAAAGCGTCAGCAATCTCGATGATATCGCCTAACCAGGTTTTCAGGTCGACGGTTTTTGAATCAAGACAGACGAATACCATGCCGTTCCAACTTTCAACTCGGATCGGTAGCAAACTCAAATCACCTAGACTCTCGATCTCGCTAGGGTCTAATCCTGGCGTTTTTAGTAATTCTCCGCTGCAGGCGTAACGCCAACCGTGGTAGCGACAGACGAACTCTTTGCAGTTGCCACGAGGTTTGTCTACCAGTGGCCCCGCACGGTGACGGCAACAATTGTAAAAACCTCGCAGCTTGGTATTCTGATCGCGCACCACCATCAGCGGTCGTTTCATTAAAGTTTGCGCCAGATAGTCGCCAGTTTTCGCAAGCGCCTGTTCTGGCCCTAACAGCCACCAGTGTTTAGAAAACAGATGGTCACATTCTAACTGGTAAATATCGGCATCGTGATACCAGTGATGTGGCAGTGTTTCGATCATTGTGAATTAGCTTTCGTGGTCAGAGTTCATCTAAAGATGATGAGTTAATCAGGGCTTTCCTGCAACTTTTGGCGGCATCGAGGTTCCGTTTTAACGAGATTGATGGCATCGAGCAGTTGACCTGGCTAGGCGATCTGACTAGTCGAACCAGGCGCTTGCGAGTGGTTTTCGATGACACCCGCCAACTATTGGTCTGGGGCGATTGCAAATATGACCTTCACGGTCTTCGAAAGGTTGATTGTCTTTGGCACGAATAGATTGAAACTATCTTGTGGCCCTATCTCATTACCTGAGAATCGCATCAAGCGTTGCGAGTCGGCCTCGAAGATGGCTTCACGCCCTTCTCTGTGGCTGAACTCGCTGATCGAAAAAACCGCTCCAAGCCTAACATCGAGTCCTTTGACCAAGTGATTCGCACGGCTTCGGGCATCAACGCCAGCCGCGATCGAAAGTTTTTCAAGTGCTGCTTTGCGCTTTGATATATCGAAATTGGCGCTGACATTGGCGACGTTTGGCATAGTGACGACGCGATCAGTGAAATCTGAGTAAAGCGAAATGTCTTCAATCAAAATATTGAAGCTCTGACTAATTTCATAACCCAAGATTTCGAGGCTACGATAGTCCGAATTCCGCGCCCGGATAATTCGTTTGTCGACATTGAAAGAACTCACCGCGCTGATTGGGATGTTAAATTCTTTTGCAGTCGCGATTATTTTCGAGCCACGGGCCATGACTGCCGACATCGCACTCTCGGAGTTTTGGTTGAACTCGGTGATCGTAAACGAGACGGTCGCCTTGTCGGGTGGAAGGTCTACGCTCGCCTTGCCGTTAACCGCGACATGAGGAAAGTCTGGGAGATCCGCTGCGTTAGCCCCCATGGCGAGCACCGAGAGCAACGTCAAACTTAATATTTTAAGCATATCGTGATCCAGCTAGAATAGTAGAAAGTGAGATGGGATCAGGTTCAGCGTCTTGCGTCAATATCAGCGTTGGGTGATGTCTTTAACGCGCAAAGTGAATTACCAAATCGAAAAGACCTGCAGGAGGGCTTTCGATTTATTCTGGGCTTAACGGCAGGGTGACGGCAACGATGGTGCCTTTGCCTAGTTCGCTTTCGATACCCATTTCACCTTGGTGTGCCTCGACGATCAATTTACAAAGGTAAAGCCCTAGGCCGTAGCCTCCGGTCTCACGTTGGCGGGCAGCGTCAGGGCGATAGAATGCCTCGGTGAGTTTGGGGATTTCTGCCGGATCAATCCCAATCCCATGATCGGTGACCCGAATCGTTGCAATTTGACCATCGGATGTTAGCGCTACCTGCACTTGCGCATTGTTTGAAGCCGAGTAAAGACAAGCATTGTCGATCAAGTTTTTCAACAGCAGTGAAACCCTCATCGCGTCGATTTCGGCGATAACGCGGGTCAGTTTGAGTTCGAACCGAACTTTTTGTGGATGTTTGTCAATCACCGCCTTAATCAACTGAGCCAGATCCTGCGACTCCCGATTTAACACCGCATGTCGATGATTCAAACGCTCCGATTCTAAAATAGTGGCCACCAGTGATTCCAGTTCACGCGTGTCCTCGATCAATTGTTGCTGTGCCTTGCTGGGTTCAAGCAGTTCTAGGTTGACTCGCATTCGAGTCAACGGAGAGCGCATTTCGTGACTGATCGCAAGCAGCAAGGCAGATTTGTTTTCTAACATTGATTTGATCTGCGTGGCCATGTGCTGAACCACTTGGGCTAATGATGCCAGTTCGCCTTTACCCTTATGCTCGATCGTCAAATCAAGTTCACCTTGGCCGATTTTTTCGACTTGTTGGGTGATCGTTTCGATCGGCCGAAGCATTCGCCGGATCGCCAAGAACAAAACGATGAGAATGCCACCGCTGAATAAGAACAGCAGCCAATGACGGCGTTCGGAACGCCGTCGATAGCGATTGTCTAGGGTGAATAAGTAGCGATAGTCGCCGCGTTCAACCACCAAAACCTCTTGCCGATGATGGTGGCCAATCGAAACGTTGGTATAGGGAGCCGGTGCGGGTTCCAATTCATAAAAACTGATGGGGCGAACGGATCGTCTTGAGGCCCAGTTGACTCCCTTACCCGCAATTCGTAATTCGAATGGCAATTGGTCGGCTAACCGTTGGGCGGTGTTGAGATTGGGTGGCAGACCAATATCGGCAATCACGTATTCAATGTATTTTTCCACATTGGGTAAAATTTCATGCTCCACATGGGGTTTGATTCGCTTCGCAAAACTGATTGCGGCGATTAGTGCTAGCACTAAGACCGAGAGCAAAAAATACAACAGAAGCTTGAAGGTTAGGCTTTGCCATTTACTTTGAAGGGTTTTCAACATTAGCGATTGACGAACTGATAGCCTTGGCTGCGCACGGTTCGAATCAACTCCGGTTTCTGCAACTTTTGCCGTAAACGGCTGATCAAAACATCAATCGCGCGGCTGTAAACGTCGGCGTCGAAGCCTTTCAACGCCAGCATGATTTCGTCGCGCGATAATACGCGATCTTGGTTAGTCACTAACAGGCTCAAGAGACTGAATTCAGCCGCGGTCAGCGCCACAGGGTTGCCGGCCCGAGTGAGTTCCTTGCGCGCTAAGTCGAGTTGAAACTCACCGATCTCGAAACGGGTAGCGGCCGTGTTGTTTTGGCCGCGTTTGAAAATATTCTGAATTCGAGCGACTAGTTCGCGCGGTTCAAACGGTTTGGGTAGATAATCATCGGCGCCCAGCTCAAGACCCACCACTCGGTCCATTACCTCGCCTCGAGCAGTCAGCATGATGATTGGAATGTCGCTAAACTGCCGAATTCGGCGACAGGTTTCGAAACCATCGATTTGTGGCAACATGACATCTAGAATCAGCAAGTCAAAGGCGGTTTCACGAATGGTTTGAAGGGCTTGCAGCGGGTGTGTTTCGTTTTCGAGCTGTAATTCAAAACGCGAAAAATACTCGCGCAATGGTCCCGCCAGCTTTTCATCATCGTCGATTAACAACAGTTTTCGCATGTCCAAATCAATTTTCTTAGCAAGCGCTATTGTACCGCGCGGCTTTCAAGGTGGAAGCCGCGCGGTACTGATTATTGCGATTTAATTCATTTCTGAATCGTGATTACGGTGACCTCGATGCTTGCTGCGATGTTCCACAAACTCCATCAGCTCACCTTTTTGCTCCGGATTTAATGAATCAAGGAAAATCGCGAGTGATGCAATCACCTCGGGCGCTTTTTCATCAATCAAACTGGTGTGCTTCTGGACTAACCCTAAGGCCCGCGCTTGATCCAAATTGGGCTCTGCTATTAAGGTCTCGACTTCAGCGAAATGCTCAGTTTTATTGGCCTTGGCCTCAACCATGATGGTTGTAACCAAATCGGCTAGCACCACGAAGTTCTGTTTTTGTGCGGCATCAAGTTCTAGGTATCGGCTGACTTTCTTAGTCACGAACTCGGCTTTTTGCTCGGGCGAATGATGCCCATGTTTGCCATAAGCGTAAACACCGCCAATGCTGGCGACGACGAGGATTCCGGTTGCGATAATAAGGCTAGTACGTTTCATTTTTGTCTCCGTAAATTAAGTTTGATTTCAGTGTCTAAATCTCAAGAATGCTTGAATTGATGTTGGCTTTCTTAAGTGGTTAACGGAGACAGAGTTTATGCAGTAACCGGTGACAAAGCCTTGCAGGTGGGTAACAAATTGTAACGTTTTGTAACAGCTTGATTTGGGTAGCTGTTTCCCTTTCGGCGATAACGCCCGTCTTTTATTTATCTAACCTAACTCGCGTTGCAAGACCTCAACGATTCGAATGGCTTCATCTATTTTTGAATAGTGCAGCAATGACAGCCGAACCACCCCGTCGTTGGTATCGATGCCGAGAAAGATATAGGGTCGGACCAGCCTATCATATTGATTTTATTGACTTATAACTCATGTAATTCTATGATTTGCTGCTTAAACAGCCTGTTTCACAAGGAAAATACCCTCTTTAAGGAAGGAGATTGCCCATCAGTTCGGGGCGGTTGGCAAGCAGGAGTCTAAGTTGGTATGGAAAACTCAGCACCCATTGACGCATTGGTTGGTGGGGCAGTACTTCATCTACCAGCAAGGCGGCGCTTTCAGCCATGCGTCTGGCATTACAGCTGGGACAGAAACCGCAGCGCTTACAGCTGAGCGCGACCAGCCTTTCCTTGTGGCAATTGCAGCATCGCACTCTCAGGAATCCGTGTTCCAATCGATCACGCTCTTCTATATTTGAAACTAAATTTAGATACCTTTCTCTAAAGGTTAATATTTGATGTCGGTTTCACCAATGAAAACACCAAACTCACTGAGGTTCTTTTTTGCGATTGTACTCTGCATCACCTTGCCCGCTCATGCAGCGACAGAACAAAACCACGATTTTTCTGATCAACTTGCGACCATTTTCTTCAAATCTCCAGCGGAAAAAACAGATCAGATAATGCAGATCTCAGAAAATTGGCAACCCGATTACACCCCAATGATAATCGAGCTCATGTCACTCGCTCGTAGTGAACTTTCTACTCAACTACTTCAATTACTTCAGGAGAAAACGGGGCAGAATATAGGGTACGATACAAATGACTGGTTCGTATGGTGGTGGCAGCAAGAGCCAGTTCAAACGGAAGACTACGCTTATTTTAAAGCGCGGCTATACCGCCAGATTGATCCTAAGTTTGGTGGTTACTTCTCGAACGACCGAGAGTCCAGAGTACGGCTCGATGAAATACGCTGGGGCGGAGTAAGGCAGGATGGTATCCCGCCACTGCGTCAACCCAAAATGATTTCAGCCTCAGAAGCAACTTATCTTGAAGACGATAACGTGGTGTTTGGCATCGAGATTAATGACGATGTTCGCGCCTATCCAAAACGCATTCTGGCCTGGCATGAAATGTTCGTTGATGAAATCGGTGGCACTGACTTCGCTGGCGTTTATTGCACTTTATGTGGTGCCGTCATCCTCTATAAAACAACCTATAAAGGTGTTCAGCATCACATGGGTACTAGCGGATTTCTGTATCGGTCCAATAAGGTGATGTATGACAGGGACACCCAGTCGCTATGGAACACAACCTGGGGAGAACCAGTAGTCGGCCCACTGGTTGGCAAGGGTATTCGCCTGGAGCGCAGCTATTTAGTCACCACAACCTGGGGAGAATGGAAACGCCGTCACCCTGACACGACCGTGCTATCAATGGAAACTGGGCATGCCAGAGACTACGGAGAAGGCGTTGCCTATAACCAATACTTTTCGACCGATGAATTGATGTTTAGCACCTCGACACCAGATCACCGGTTGAAGAATAAAGATGAAATTTTGGCATTAACCTATCCCGATCTAAGCCAGAAGTCGATGGCGATCTCGGCTGACTTTCTCAGCGATAAGCCTGTTTATAAAAACAATCTAGAAGATTTGAATTTTGTCGTCTTGACCGATGCCAGTGGTGCCAATCGCGTCTTTGAATCGAAAGACATCGACTTCGTTTCCTACGATCAGGATATTACCGCCACTGATAGCAAAGGTAAGAAGTGGACATTGTCAGAAGACAAACTGGTGAGCGGGAATGCTGAGTTGACCCGATTACCCGCTCACCGAGCATTCTGGTTTGGCTGGTTTTCCGCATTTCCCAAGACTATATTAGTTAAGTGATCACTCATAAATACAACTGTTCAACCTTCTCTCTGGCCCAGGGTGTCTTGTGCAAAAACTTCAAGCTTGACGAAATGCTCGGGTCACTCGTAAAACACTTGATGTTGATACGATGCCCGAACTCTTCCCAACCGTATTTTTCAACCAACTGAGTCACCATTACCTTTAGGGTCACTCCGTGTAATGGGTCTTTTGAGATTGATTGATCAGTCACCTGCCTTAACCTCTGCTTTTTTGACTCGAAGCTTAAACCCATCGACCTCTTGCACATAGTCTTGCCCTGAGTAACTGTCTTTATCGCAGAGAAGGGCACGACGTAGAGCCTGCCCCACGAAGTGTTTTGGGTACGCAGCGCGAGTTGATGTGGTAGTAAGGCGTATCGTCCAGAGAGATCAATTCTTTGCGGGGTCGAGTCATC
>CBDTWQ010000037.1:0-11204 GCA_965364115.1 uncultured Gammaproteobacteria bacterium
AAACGGCACTGCTTATGATGTTTATGGCCTGGCGGGCTCACCAAGCATTGTTTTGATTCATGGTCTTGGATTGAATCGGCTGATATGGGATCAATATGTTTCCCATTTGGCGGTCGATTATCGGGTCATATGCTATGACTTGTTTGCGCATGGAGAGAGCGGGTCGCCTCCCGCTAAACCTTCTTTGGCGCTTTTTTCGGAACAGTTACTCGCCTTGTTAGATGAATTGTCGGTAGCCCAAGCAAGCTTGGTTGGCTTTTCGTTGGGCGGCATGATTAATCGGCGGCTGGCGATAGATCATCCGCATCGAGTGCAGGCGCTGGCGATACTCAATTCGCCGCACGAGCGCGGAGCAGCAGCTCAACAGCAAGTTGAGCGGCGTGCGATGGAATCCGTGGCGGGTGGCCCTGAAGCCAATCTAGAGGCAACTCTAGAACGCTGGTTTACACCAATGTTTCGAGCGACGCAAACTGACTATATTGATCAGGTCAGACAATGGTTGCTAGCCAACGAAGCCAACGACTATGCCCTCTGCCGCCAAGTGCTAGCCTATGGGGTGGTGGAGCTCATTCGGCCTCAGCCACCGATTCGATTACCGACTTTGGTGGTCACTTGTCAGCACGATAGTGGCAGCACGCCCGCGATGAGTCACGCCATCGCCGGTGAGATCGACGGTTCCATTGTGACGGTGGTTCCTAATTTGCAGCATATGGGGCTGTGCGAAAAGCCAGCCCTGTTTGTCTCGCTGTTGTCTAAATTCCTGCAGTCGTTGCCGCAAGACTAGCCAAAATCTTCGAGCCATTAGGATGAGATGAACGTTAGCCGAAAAGGCGACGGTGAATTCGCGAGATTTCTTTTACTGGTCCTATTAATGGGGTCATGTCATTTGCTCGGCCTTTGGGGCAAACGGTATTCAATCGCGAGATTTGCGACTAGTATGTCACTACGAAGCGGTTGCGGCGCTAGCAAGTCAAACCTTAAAAATCGAGTAAACGAATATGAAATTTCAGTTGGCAATTAATCTCGAACGGATGGACGACAGCATGGACATGCGCGCTGTCGCTCAGCACACGCTAGAAATGGTGCAGATCGCCGACCGAGCCGGGTTTACCATTGCTTGGGCAGCGGAACACCACGCACTAGAAATGACAATTGCGCCAAACCCGTTTCAACTATTAACTTGGTGGGCTGGCCACACCGACAAAATTCGGCTCGGAACTGCGATTGCGGTCGCTGCTTATTGGCACCCTATTAATCTCGCCGGTGAAGCCGCAATGACCGATTTGCTAAGCGGTGGACGGCTAGAATTTGGCATAGGTTCTGGCGCATATCAGCGCGAATTCGACCGTATTCACCCTGGCCTTAAGCAATCAGACTCTTATCGCTACATACATGAAATGTTGCCCGCATTGAAGGCCTTGTGGGCAGGCGACTATGAACACAATGGCGAGTTCTGGAGTTTTCCGACATCGACATCAGTGCCCAAACCACTGCAGCAACCGCATCCACCGATTTGGGTCGCGGCTCGTGCTCCAGTCACGTTTGACTATGCGGTTGCTAATCATTGCAACATCATGTCGTGGCCGCTGACCCGGCCCTTCTCTGAAGTTGAAGATTATAAAGCCCGGTTGGATCAAGCCGTTGCTGACAATCCAGGCTGCGCGCGACCCACCTGGGCGCTGATGCGCCATACTTCTGTATATGAAAATACTGCCGGTCGTGATGCTGCGGTGGCGGCAGTGCAATCGGCATTAGGTCGATTTGAGAACCTGTTTCGTAATCTTGGCGATGTTAAAAATGGGTTTCCAAAAAAGATACCCCTCTCAGAACTAACCGATCGCGAGCAATACAACGCCAATATGCTAGAGCAAAATTTAGTCTTTGGTTCGCCGGACGCGGTGATTGAAAAGCTCAAGCAATACGAAGCCTTAGGCGTTGATGACTTTATTTACTATGCCAGCATGGGGCTCGGGCAAAAGGAGCAAAAGAAATCACTCGAACTTTTCTGTAACGAGGTTATGCCTGCTTTTGCTTAGTAGGCGTCTTGGGCTTGGAAGGTTTGTCGCCAAGAAGGTAACGCGGGCCATTGCCGAATTCCGCCGCAACATCATCTTGGTTGTAGAGCCGGCAGTTTTGCATCGACAGGCAGCCGCAACCAATGCAACCGGTTAGCTTTTCTCGCAAGTTTTTCAAATTCTCTATGCGTTGGTCAAGCTGCTTACCCCAGGCCAAGGATATTTTCGTCCAATCTTTTTTTGTCGGCGTTCGCTGGTTTGGTAGCGCGCCAAAAACGTCTGATATTTCTTGCAGACTCAGCCCGAGAGATTGCGCAATACGAATGATCGACACTCGTCGGATAACCGCGCGATGATAACGACGCTGATTTCCTCGCTCCCGTTGCGACTGGATTAAGCCGCGCGACTCGTAGAAACGCAACGCGGAGTTGGCGACGCCGGTGCGGCGTGATAGCTCGCCAATGCTAAGTAAAATCAATCCGGTTTTCATTTTAGATTATGCCTCAACAAAATATGCTTGACCTCAAGTTAACTTTAACTTTTATACTCTTATGAAACATTGTTCGAGTCAACTCATGCCGATCCCAAATTCGAAAGCCGAAACGATCTCAGAAAACTGGCAGGAAGCGATTCCGCTGGTCAAGCTGCGGTTGGATTCCGCCAAAATGCTGCGCATTGACGGTAAGCAAATCGCATTTTTTAACACCGACGCGGGCGTCAAGGCTTGCGACAATCGATGCCCCCACGAAGGTTTTCCGCTGTCAGAAGGCAGTCTGTCGGGTCAATGCACTTTGACCTGCAATTGGCACAACTGGAAGTTTGATCTCGATAGTGGTGACAACCTTAATGGCGGTGACCGGCTTCGAACCTATCCGGTAGAATTGCGTGATGGTGTGATTTGGGTCAACCTCGCCGAACTGCCGTTTGCGCAACGATACCAATCGATTCGACAAAGTTTGCACGATGCTTTTGATGATTATAGCTACGACCGAAGTGCCCGCGAAATCGCGCGATTGGGTCAACTAGGCGCCGACCCACTCGACGCCTTGCGATTTGCGATCGACTGGTCTTGGCAGAGAATGGAATTTGGTTGGACCCATGCCTATGCTGGAATGGCGGACTGGTTGACCTTGTATGACGAGCGAAAGGATGATCCCGAGTCGCAACTGATTTGCCTGGTTGAGAGTTTTACCCATGTCGCCGACGATGTTTTGCGCGAGCGTGAGTTTACTTTTAGCAATGAAACCAAGCGCTTTGACGAAGCCATTTTCCTTGAAGCGATCGAAGCGGAAAATGAGAAATTAACGACTGCTATGATTCGCGGGGGTGTTCGTGATGGCTTGTTGTTTGATGATTTTGAATCGGCCTTAACCCAAGCGGCGTTGCAGCATTACAATGACTTCGGTCACTCGATCATTTACCTCACTAAGGCGAAGCAGTTAATTCAGCGACTAGGTCATCAGGTTTTAGAGCCCCTGTTACTGTCCTTAGTCCGCAGCTTTATTTTCGCACCGCGCGAAGATAAGATTCCCGAATTTCGCAAGTATCAATCTTGTCTGAAAAAATGGGGTCGGTCAGGTGGCCAAGAGCCGCAACCATCACTATGGCGTCGAAAAAGCATCAACCAATCATTGCAAGCGACCGTGTCTTGCAGCGACAGTCCTTCAGAGAAACACTATCAAGCACTATTAGTGGCGAACGCGATTAATCTATTAAGCTTTGATCGGACGCAAGAAGATAAAATTCAGGTGTCGGTTTCAGGCAATGTGGGCTGGCTTGATTTCACCCACGGCTTGACCTTTGCCAGTGCGGTGCGTGAGCAGTGCACCCGTTTTCCAGCCCTCTGGCCGCAGGGATTGCTGCAAATGGCTTGTTTCAATGGTCGCAATGCGGGGTTCACCGAGGCTGACTATAAGCTCGAAGAAACGGCGGCAATAGAGGTTGAAGATCAGATTGGTGACCTGATTGAGAGAGTTCTCGATCATGGTCAAAACGAACATATTGTTTCGGTGCACCTGCTGAAAACGGTGTTGGCAGTGCGCGCTGAAATTTCGAGCCTTGAAGCGGCTGAGGCTGCGCTATTGGTTGCGGCTGTCAGTCGCTTCTTTAATTCACCGATCAAACGCCGCCAAGCGCGTCGAACCGCCTATCAGTCGTTGCAATTTGTGGCGCGCGAGTAAATTCGCAATCATCATGAAACTTGATCTTTTCATCAGAAATTCAAAGAAAACGACTGAGATACTCTGACACTGGATGCGTGAAATCGTTATCAGTCCAGTAACTTCCGTGCGAGGCCAGGTTCCACGAAGTTAGCAGGTTGCCAACATTGATCGCAATATCTTCACTCACAACATTATTATATTCCGCGTTGATCGGTTTCAGCGGATAGCCAAAAACATCGTCGGGATCAAAATAATTAACCCACTTCGCGGGTGCTTTTAGCTCATCTGGCAAGGCTGCAGGTGGGAGTTCGATCGGTTGCACTGTATTGCAGGCGAAGGTGAACATCGGAATGTTGCAGCCAAAGGTGATGATTTCCGATAGATAGTCCATTCTTTCGAAGGCAGAAGTCCGACGGTTGGTTGAATGTTGCATGTCCCAGATATAGTTCGACATAATGTGCCCGCCCAGGGAATGTGCCAGTACAATCATTGGTTTCGGCTTGGCGGCTAGCTGCTGGCTGCTGGCGGTAACAGCTAGCGATGGTATCTCGAATTCGGCGGTGAATGTCTCGATAAACAATGCTGATCTTGACTGGCATTTTGCGGTAGGCGACTGCATCGGAAAACGCAGTTAGAACAAACTTTCTCAGCGCTAGATTGTCGAGGTCACCCTGCCTTCGCGCATTATCAAAATATTCCAGTTGTTGTGACTCGGTAATATCGGCCCAGTAAATAGGTTGCCAAGAGATCTTGCTAGGATCTTTTTTGTTTCTCGTGATTTGCTGATTGACCTCTTTAATCATGTCATTGGCGAAGTCGGCAGTCTGTGAACCGATGCCGTGGATGACGAATACTGTCAGCTCGGTAGCCAAAGTTATCTCATAGGGTAAAAAGTCGAAAACGCGAATTCAGGGCTCAAAGTGATTCCGCCAAATTCCGCTTTATGAGCGTCGCTTGCGGTTTGTTCGAGTGACGATAAGATTGGAACCTTCTTCAAATCGACTGTGTCAGCGGACGTATCGAATAGCATTAAGCCTTTGGTCGAAATTGGCCACAACACGCGCGCGCTGGTAGCATTCAAATATAGACGATTCTGGGAGTCTAGCGAATGTGATGAATTTCATAAAACCGGCATTGTTCGGTGTCTTTCTAAGTATTGCTTGGATCGCTCAAGGCGATCAAACGGATGAGCGGCTTGATTCGCTGTTTCAGTTATTGCAGCAGAGTGAAGATGCCACAAAGCTGAACGAGGTCGAGGCAGAGATTTGGGCTATTTGGTTCCAAAGCGGTGATCCTGAAGTAGACTCGATGATGGTTAAGGCGGCTTCATCAGCTCGTTCGGGTGATCTTGACGGTGCCGAATCAAACTATACGAAAGTGATTGAGCGTTCGCCGGAGTTCTCGGAGGGTTGGAATCGGCGAGCGACTATTCGTTATTACCGCGAAGACTTGGATGGCTCGTTAGCCGATATCGAACAAACTTTGAGACTTGAGCCACGTCACTTTGGGGCTATCTGGGGCTTAGGTATGATCCTCGGATCACAGCAAGATTATGCGCGCGCGATTCTCGCCTTTGAGCGATTGCTCGAGCTTAAGCCGAGTGCCGCAGATGCGAGACCACGGATTGAGATGCTGAAGCAGGCAATGACTGACGACTCGGTCTGATGCGGAAAACGTTGGCGTTGGGAGCCGAAGTAATCAAGCGGGTGACGCTGGCAAATTTACACTGGCAAGTCTAGTTCAGTCGCGAATTGCAGACTAGGTGAGTGCGATCAAATTCTAGAGTTGTGTTTTGGTTAATAATTGGTCGCCTTGTTCATCGATAATTTGACGCGCTTTGACCAACGAATGATCAATCGCGGCTTGCGAGTCAGCGTTTTGGTCCGCGCGAACGAAGGGAATTCTTCGGATTTCGCCTTCGAACTCGCCGCTAATGAAACCTGCGGTTCGAAACTTGCCGCCTTCATCGATGGGTGCGGCTTCAATTGAAAACTCTTTGTAGTCAACGGGGGCTGCGGGTGTTTTGCTGGATGTGCCATTGATGCCCAGCAATGATTTGAAAAAACGACCGAGTGCCATCAAATGCTCCAGTGTGCGAGATTGCTTTTGCAAGATCGTCGAATCCTAACAGATTTCGGAATAATCCAGAACTGGTGATGCAGGGTCTCGTAAGTTAATCAGTGGCTGGCTGCAGAGCCGCGAGAAAATATCTGAATCGACAGCAGTGCTTGCGAAATCCACGTGAATTCACATTTGTGCTCTGTGCTGGGATAATAGGCATTATATGATTAAGTATTTTCGATGTTGTCCGATTCTAAGCCTAGGTGTAATAGCTAAATGTGTGGCGGACTAATGTGTAATAGGCCAAGTTCCAATCAACCTATGCGTAATCAATCGATACGTAATCTGCGGATTATTGCCTTGATTGAACTTGCTGAGCGCGTTGCTGACCAATTGAATCCGAGCGAGTTATCGAAGATGCTGAAAAAAATGAAGGTTTCTATTACTCTAAATCTGATCGCCTCCAGGGCTAAAATACAGTGGGTGCAGTGTTGATGGCTCGGTTCGGGCTGGTCGCCTTTGTCATCGTTTGGCTGACCGGTTGCGCCAGTCTGGTCAGTTCGGCGACCGCAAAAGTTGCTGACAACATCACTCTTGCGATACTTAATCAAAATGATTTGGAAACCGTTCGAGACGGCGCACCCGCTTACCTGATCATGATCGATGGTCTTATAGAGGGCGACCCTAACAACAAAGCCTTGCTGCTCACCGGGGCGAAGCTTTACGGTTCTTATACGAGCGCATTTGTTGAGAATGAGACGCGAGCGCAGTTGTTGGCGAAAAGATCGCTGGATTACGCTCGGCGGGCGATCTGTTTGCAATCAACCGCAATCTGCAAAGCAATCGGCTTGAGAGCCAATGAATTGAAGCTCAGTTTGAGTGCGGTTTCTAGCCGCGACTTGCCTGCTTTGTATGAGTTTGCAGCCGCCTGGACCGGTTGGATTCGATTAAATGCCTCAGATTGGAATGCGATTGCCGATATATCGCGGGTGACGCTGTTATTTGAGCATTGCCTATTGCTGGACGAAACTTATGATGGTGGAGGGTGTCACTTGTATCTAGGTGTGATTAAATCATTTTTGCCGGCTGCATTTGGCGGCAAACCCGAAGTAGGACGCCAGCACTTTGAGCGCGCACTCGAAATTTCTGCCGGGCAAAACCTCATGGTTAAAGTTTTAATGGCTGAACATTACGCTCGAAACATTTTTGATCAGACCTTGCATGACGAGTTGCTCAACGAAGTTGCGGTGGCAAAAGCTGATTACCAGGGCTATACCTTGATTAATTCACTGGCCAAACAGCAGGCAGCGCGGTTGTTATTGGAATCAGCGGAATTTTTTTAGTCGAATCGAAGTGAGATTCGCAACCAAAAACTTAGGAGTCAGGTTTTCAATATGAATATTTGGTCCAACATTCTTAGTTTGTCGCTATGCGTTCTATTGTTCTCGGCCAATGCCGAAGCGAAGACCTTAAAAATTGCGACCCTAGCGCCTGCGGGCACCACTTGGATGAAGGAAATGAAAGCCGGCGCCAAACGGGTCAGGTTTCGCACCGAAGGTCGAGTCAAGTTGAAGTTTTATCCGGGCGGTGTGATGGGCAACGATCAAAGCGTGCACCGCAAGATTAAAATTGGCCAACTGCACGGCGGTGCCTTCACCACGGGTGGTTTGGCAAACATCAATACCGGCATTCAGGGCCTTGGCCTGCCGATGTTGTTCAATTCCTTAGCGGAAGTGGACTATGTGCGTGAACGTATTGATCCGGTAATAAAAACGGACATGGAAAACAGTGGATTCGTCATTTTGGGCATTTCAGAAGGAGGTTTTGCTCACATACTATCGAAGCAACCGATGCAAGACCTTGCGTCAATTCGGAGCAGCAAAGTTTGGATTCCTGAAGGTGATGAAATTGGCCAGATCGCTTTCACGGCGCTCGGGGTTAGCCCGATATCACTGCCAATTGCCGACGTTTTCACCGGTCTGCAAACCGGTTTGCTAGAGACGGTGACGGTCAATCCGACTGCGGCTATTGCCTTTCAGTGGCATAGCAGCACCGAATATATGACCGAGATTCCGATTTCTTATTTGATTGGCATTTTGGCAGTAGAAAAGGAAGTGTTTGATACGCTCGATATCGATGATCAGCGAATCTTGCGTGACGAAATGGGCGACATTTTCAAGCGCCTCGACAAATTGAATCGGGCCGACAATGAAGCAGCCAAAGCAGCCTTGAAAAACCAAGGCATTACCTTTATCTCGCCAGAGCCAGAGGAACTAGAGCTTTGGCAAGCGATTGCAGATCAATCGGTCGAGTTTATGATCGAAGATGGGGCTATATCCGGCGAAATTGTGGGCCTGATTAGGCTCCATTTAGAAGATTTTCGCAGCCAACTTCAGTAAATGCAAATTTGGATCAAGCGCTTGCATCGCGCCGAAGATGCGTTGCTGGTGGCCTTGCTGACATCGCTGATTCTATTGGCGACGACACAAATTCTGTTGCGGAATATTTTTGACACCGGCTTGATCTGGGCTGACCCATTGTTGCGAGTGCTAGTGCTCTGGCTCGGATTAGTCGGCGCCACGGTCGCCACCCGAGAAAATCGACACGTTTGTATCGACCTATTGTCGCAGTTGGATACTAAGCGTTCTCATTTGTTGATTCAGAGTTTTGTGGGCCAAATTTGTGCGTGGACCTGCCTAGTCGTCGCCTGGCATGGCTCGCGCTGGGTTTTAATGGATTACGAGGATGGTTTGAGCGCCTTTGCTGGTCTCCCTGCTTGGTTGTTGGAGTCCATTATTCCCTTGGCCTTTGCGCTCATCGGTTTGCGTTATCTAATGATGTCAGTCGGTTGGTTTAAGCTGTATTGGCAAGGTTGGAAACCATCGGCTAAGCCTAAAACATGAGTTTTGTCGCACCATTGTTGATCGTTCTTGCGCTGATTCGAACGCCCCTATTTGTCGTCATTGTGTTGAGTGCGATGCTCGGCTTTTATCATCAAGAAGTCGATCTATCGGTGATCAGCATTGAAATATACCGATTGGCTGAAATGCCGGTTCTACTCGCCATTCCGCTATTCACTTTTGCTGGATATCTGCTCGGTGAGGGCCGTGCTTCCACCCGCTTGGTCAACTTGACGAACACCCTGCTGGGTTGGATGCCGGGCGGATTGGCAATCGTAACCATATTTGTTTGTGCTTTATTCACCGCGTTTACCGGGGCCTCTGGAATTACTATCGTGGCGCTGGGTGGTTTGCTTTACCCCGCGTTGAAGCAAGCGGGGTATAGCGAAAACTTCAATTTGGGGTTGCTCACCAGTTCCGGCAGCTTGGGGCTTTTGTTCGCGCCCGCATTGCCACTCATTTTGTTCGGTGTGGTGGCCCAGCAGATGGATTTGGATCAACCGGTGAGCATTTCCGATCTTTTTCTCGCGGGCATCTTTCCGGGTTTGCTGATGCTGCTGATGCTGTCGGCTTACGCGATTGTACAGCCTCGAAAAAAGGGCGCTATACAGCCATTTAATCGGCAAAAAGCCCTGGCCGCGATATGGGCAGCAAAATGGGAGTTACCGCTGCCTTTTCTGGTGCTGGGTGGTATTTTCGGTGGCTTTTTCGCGATCTCTGAAGCCGCAGCGGTTACCGTGGTTTACGTGATGATCGTCGAGATGCTACTCATCAGAGACATAAAATGGTCGCGCCTGCCCGACATCATGCGAGATTCGATGATGCTGGTGGGTGGCATTATGATCATCATCGGCGTCTCGCTTGCCTCGACCAACTACTTGATCGATGCCGAAATCCCAGAGCAAATGTTTGCCTTCATCGAGCAGCACATCGATGAGAAGCTAACCTTCTTGATTCTGCTCAATCTGTTCTTGCTGGTGCTCGGCATGATGCTCGATATTTTTTCCGCGATTGTGATTATCGTGCCAATAATTTTACCGATAGCGGTTGGTTTCGGCGTTCATCCGGTGCATCTTGGGATCATCTTCTTGGCCAATATGCAGCTAGGCTATTTCACCCCACCTGTTGGCATGAATTTATTTATTGCCAGCTATCGTTTCAAAAAGCCGGTGATGACGCTTTATCGTGCAACCATTCCATTTTTTTTCGTGCTGCTAGTGG
Source organism: uncultured Gammaproteobacteria bacterium (assembly GCA_965364115.1). Classification (GTDB taxonomy): domain Bacteria; phylum Pseudomonadota; class Gammaproteobacteria. The sequence continues at coordinate 10,360 of CBDTWQ010000037.1, forward strand.
CGGTCATCATCATTACTTACTGGCCGGGCTTGAGTTTGGTCTTGCTGGGCGATTAACGCACCAAAGCATGACTCATCAAAGCAGGCTCGCTCGCTGCGGCAACGAACTTGCGATCAAAGGCTATTGCCGTTAGTTCGTCAGATAGCCTCCATCCACCAGATAGAGGCCGCCGGTGCAATAGGCAGCTGCACTCGACGCAAGGAAAACCGCGAGACCCGCAACCTCGTCAGGGTTGCCAGCGCGGGCGAGCGGAATTCGTTGCAGAAAACGGTTCAAGATGGCTTCGTCATTCCATAGTGCCTCGCTGAACTGGGTCTTAATCAACCCGGGGCAGATCGCATTGACGCGGATGTTATCGCCACCCCAATCTTGTGCCATAGTTTGGGTCAGGCTGTTGATCGCCGCCTTGCTTACGCTATAAAGACCAAGCCCTGGCTCTGGTTTATGTCCTGCGATTGAACTGATGTTGATGATCGAACCACCCCCGCGTTGCTTCATCAATGGATAAACCGACTGGCATAAGGTCAACGGGCCTTTTAAATTCACTTCGATAATCTTCTCAAAAGCGCGTGTGTTGGTGTCTTGCAAACCACCAAAAACCGGATTGGTGGCCGCGTTGTTAACCACGATATCGATGCCGCCATAAGTGTCGAGGGTGTGTTCTATCAAGGCGTTAATCTGCTCAGAACTGCCCATGTTTGCCGCGAAGGCGGTGGCCGTCAGCCCGTCGGCGCGAAATGCTTCGGCCACCGCATCCACCGCTGTTTGCTTGCGGCTGCTGATCACGACACGCGCGCCGAATTCAGCTAAACCGCGCGCAATTGCTTCACCGATCCCTCTGCTGG
>CBDTWQ010000038.1:0-11023 GCA_965364115.1 uncultured Gammaproteobacteria bacterium
CCCTTAGGATTTACCGCAAACTCTTTTACCTCGGTCTCTCTCGATCCACCATTAGTTCTGGTTTGCTTAGCTAATAGTTCGATCAATTATCAAACATTCGCCAACGCCGATGGCTTTGCTGTCAACATATTGGAAGAAACCCAGGTAGACATTTCAAACACTTTTGCGCGTCCGGTGGACGACAGATTCGCCACCGTGTCCTGGAAAAATGGTCCGCACGGATCTCCGATCATTGACGCAGTCTCTGCTTGGTTTGATTGTTCTATGCATCAATCGGTCAATGCCGGTGATCATATTGTTTTGATTGGCAGAGTCGAAGCATTTGAGTCGTCCACTGCGGCCGGGCTCGGTTATGCCAGAGGCGCTTATGTGACACCTTCAGCAGAGGCCGAGGTCTTTACGAATAATCCTCAGTTGATCGTTTCTGCGTTAGTTGAACGCGATGGTAAAATTCTATTGATCAAAGGCGCGGACGGTGACCTTTGTTTGCCAGAAACACTGGTTGACGGGCAAGGTACTTCTGACTCGCTGAAGAAACTGATACTGTCTACAGGGCTGAAAGCGCAACCGGGTTTTGTTTATTCAATATTTGACGATATCGCTAGAAACCGACAGCACATCTCGTTTCTTTGCCAAGCTGCGGAAGGTGAGCCGTCGCGGGGTGACTTCGTATCACTCGATTCTGCATCGCTTGCAGGCGTGACCAATTTGGCAGTGTCGACTATGTTGAGGCGATTCGCCTCGGAGCGTGAGGTTGGAAATTACGGGGTTTACTATGGCAATGAAACCTTCGGCGAAGTCCAGTCTATTGGGCCTGGGAAAAGAAAATGAAGTTCTCATTATTCGCCCATATCTGGGACAGTATACCTATTCAGCCTTAAACAGCTGAATAGGTATACTGTCCCACGTTTAACTTTTGGTTGTTTGATCGAGTATGAATCGGTTTTCACCACCGTGGTATTTGCAAAACGGCCATTTGCAAACCATTTTGAATAGCTTGGGGCCGCGCAATGCGCGTGCCAAGCGCTCAATAAGCGAACTCGGCTCGAGCAATCTGACCTTGCAAGCTGATGATGGCACTCGATTGCTGGCGGAATTCGATTCTGCGCATTCGCCTCGCCAGGCCTTGGTAGTGCTGATTCATGGTTGGGAGGGCTCGTCTCGTTCGGCTTATATGGTCACCACCGCTAGCGATTTGCTGTTGCAGGGCTATGACGTTCTGCGACTTAACTTGCGGGATCATGGCGACTCACATCATCTCAATCGGGATTTGTTTAACTCGACCTTGACCCCGGAAGTAGCCAGTGCCCTGCAGAATTACTTGGGCGGGCAGTCTTATGCGCAAATTTATCTCGGCGGGTTTTCACTGGGGGCCAGTTTTGCGTTGCGTATTGCCGCTGATAACGGCACTGATTTGGGCTTAACCGCTAGTTTCGGCATTTGCCCGCCGGTCGACCCGGCTAACGCAATGCGTGCGATGAATCGTGGTTTTCGAGTCTACGCGGATTACTTCTTCAAAAAGTGGCGAGATTCGTTGCAGCGTAAACTCAGTTTTTTTCCAGATTTTGACTATGCCGAGTGGCTGTCTAATGCCAGCACTTTGGACGACCTCAACCATTATTTTATTCCAAAATATACCGAATACGCCAAGGTTGAAGACTATTTTGCGGCTTATGCGCTTTATGGCAGTCGTTTGTCGGCGATGGCTCAGCCCGCTTTCTTACTGGCGGCGCAAGATGATCCGATCATCCCGGTTGAGGATCTAAAACGAATCGATGCGGTGGCTAATCTTAATCTGGAAGTCACCCGTTTTGGTGGGCATTGCGGTTATGTTGATGATTTGGCAGGCGGCAATTGGATTGGCAACTGGATTGCTGACAAGCTTGAAAAACAGCGATGAGCGGGGCAAGCTTTGTCACAATAAATAGTGACCCAACAAAAATTTTGTCAGGTTGGACGGTTAAATTCTAACGGCACCCCTTGATTTCAACGGAATTGGGTGTCGGCGAAAAAATAGTCTAGTCACTCACTAGAGCTTTGGCTTAAGCCTTGGACTTGACTAGAAACGAACGTTCGATGGTCGCGCAATGCTTCGGTCGCGGCAATTTACCCACCGCCGTCAGAAGCGTTAGTTGTAACCCCTGATCACAACCTTTGCGGTGCCTTCTTCGTCGGCTTGATCGCAGTCAATATGTTCGAGGCCATGTTGCCCCTCCGAACTTTGACTGGGGTCGCCGTAGTAAGAGCTTCTCGGTGATTCAGCCCAAGGCGCCGAGATCAGTTTCTTGAATTTTGGTGCGCGAATTGATTCCTTTGGGGAGTTCTTTGCCATGATTCCAATAACTTAGAGCTGGTATGTACTAACTTACCTGAAGTTCCGATAATAGCCTTCTATCTGAGTAAATCAAGTAGAAGCAATTCTCAATGTGCATCTCAATTAGGCTTCTGAGTCTCAAATAATTCCATTTGGCCGTTGTCGTTGGCTAGGTCAATTAAGCGAACCCCGATCCCCAGTAAGCGCACCGGCATCGCACCGCGCTGCCACGCTTGCTCGCACAGGCTGGCAAAGTCATCGTAACAAGGCGAAGTTTGTTGGCGCTCAACGGTAGTTTGATTGAAGTTGTGAAATCTCATTTTTAGAAAACAATTCTGCACCTGATAATCGTCGTCGAGCCGTTCAATCCGATTCATCAAGGCTATCAATAAATCAGGTATTTTCGTCAAACAGCTTTCTAATTCAGGCAAGTCAGTATCGAAAGTGTTTTCCACGCTGACTGATTTTCGTCGCCATTGCGGATTGACGGCACGGTTATCGATGCCATGCGCCAATTGATGAATATGCTCGCCAAACTGACCGAAACGTTGGACGAATTGAAATATATCGAACTGTCGGACGTCGCCACAGGTCTTAATCCCTAATTGTTCTAGTCGCCGGGCGGTGACTTTGCCAACTCCCCAGATTCGGCCAACCGACAAGGTTTCGAGAAATGGGTCGACCTGATCGGGCGTTACGACGAATTGTCCATTGGGTTTTTTCCAGTCACTGGCCACTTTGGCGATAAATTTGTTTGGGGCTATTCCTGCCGAGACCGTAATGCCAACCTGGTTTGAGATGCGTAGGCGAATTTCCGCAGCGATCAAAGTTGCGCTGCCGTGATATTGCTCGCAATCGGTGACGTCAAGAAACGCTTCGTCGAGCGACAGGGGTTCAATCAAATCGGTAAATTCCGAAAAAATTTCATGCATTTGCCGTGAAGCCTCGCGATAGACCGACATTCTTCCCGGAATCAGAACAAGTTGCGGACAGCGCTTGATTGCAGTGGCACTGGCCATTGCTGAGCCGATGCCGAATTTTCGCGCTTCATAGCTTGCGGTCGCAATCACCCCGCGCCGGCTCGCGCTGCCACCCACTGCAATGGGCTTACCCTTGAGTTTAGGGTTGTCTCTGATTTCGATCGCCGCATAAAAGCAATCAGCATCGATATGAATGATTTTCCGATTGTTACTCATTTATCTGCCTGAGACTTGCCTCAATTTTCAAGCTGGGTAAGAATCAACATAGGTTAGGATCAAAAGTGATGACAGAAAAAACATTTTATCAAGACAGTTACCTCAGTGCACACCAAAGTGAGGTGGTTGAAGTCCTTGAACAGGGTGTGGTGTTGGCGAGTACGATCTTCTACCCGTTGGGCGGCGGTCAGCCGGGCGATACGGGATGGATTAAAATTGGTGAAGCTGATTATCGAGTGAACGACACTCGATTTGCGGCTGATCGAAACAATATTATTCATTTCATCGAAGACTTTGACAGCAGTGGCATTCAACAGGGTGCGTTGGCTGAAACTAAAATTGATTGGCAGCGGCGTCACCGATTAATGCGGATGCACACCAGCATGCATCTGGTCTGCTCCTTAATTAGTGCTCAGGCAACCGGTGGTTCGGTGGGCGAACTTGAAAGCAGAATCGATTTTGATCTGCAAGGTGAGGTGGTCAACAAAGACCAATTAACCGCCGATTTGAACGCGCTCGTGGCGCGCAAAATTCCGGTCATCATTGGCGAAATCAGTGATCTTGAGCTCGAGCAGAATCCGCAGTTAGTGCGCACCATGTCAGTGCAACCACCGCGCGGTGCTGGCAGTGTGCGAACCATTACGATTGAGAAAACGGACTATCAGCCTTGCGGCGGCACCCACGTGAAAAACACCGCTGAAATCGGCGAATTGTTGGTCACTAAACTTAAAAATAAAGGAAAACAAAACAAGCGGATCAGCTTGGCTTTGGTCGCGCCTTAGCTAGTTTGCAGTTTGCGCGCAACCCATTGGTGGAAATGGTGGGTTGCATTGTCCATCACGGGCGAAAAAACGCCACCGCGATAACCCGGCGAAAGGCGTCCTCGTTGCATCCCCTCGACCGCATCGATATCTTCGCTGAACACCGCCCGCCAAGACTCCAAAGTCGCGTTTCGACTGGCGGCATGCTCATCGCTGAGGGCGTCATCACCGACGTAAAACAAACGCAGATGCTCGATTGATTGGTTGCAACTGACCGGCTCGATGATCATCGCGAACGCATGGTCTGCTTGCAAGCCAAGCAAAACGTTAGGATAAAAAGAGATGTACTCTGCCTGTTTCAACTTTTCCTGCGGCCATTGCTGAAAACGCGGTAAGGCGGCGGTTCCAGCCTCTTCAGAGAGGCGATAAGCAAGACTGCCTTGGCCGCCGAAGTGATCGCCATACATAATATGGTAGTGGTCTTCAAGCCGCGAGTAAGTGTTCAAAGCAGGGTGAATCCACGGCAGATGATAACTTTCGCAATAATTTTCGACCGCTAACTTCCAGTTCGATTCGACCTCAATCTCCATCCCTTTGCCGTTCACTGCGGTTCGCAGCTGCGCCATGCCTGAGTCTCCGACAAATTCAACCCATTGATCTGTTAAGGGTTTGATGTAGGCGTCAAACTCTTCCGCATCGCCCGAAAGATTGATGAAAATCACGTCCATCCAGACCACCGATCGAACGGGCTTGAGACCGTGCTTGCAGTGATCGAAACCGTCGATTTTTTGTATTCCGACACCGCCGAAATGCGGCGTGCCTTTGAGCTCCCCGTCAAGGTTGTATGACCATGAATGATATCGGCATCGCAAGGCGCCTTGAACTTCCATTTCTTCGTGCACAAGCAACATCCCGCGATGGCTGCAGACATTGTGAAAAACCTTAATCTCATTTTTTTTGTTGCGCAGGATGACTAGCGGCAAACCCATGAAATTGACCGGTTTAACATGCCCTTTTTTGGGTAAGTCGCTGGCAAACCATAGACCGGCCCAGCTCTTGCCGAGCACCTGATCGCGCTCTTGGTTAAAAAATTCAGAGCTGGTGTAAACATGATTTGGCAGACCGCTGGCGTTCTCGATCGGTTGCAAAATTGATTCGAGGTTAATATCTGATTGTTGGTTAGACGTCATGGCGCGGTGCTCGATTCAAGTGATCGGATTTGCGATAGGTTTTGTGAGTCGCATTTCTCGGAAGAGTAATCGATTTCATTCGATTAGCAAATGGCGAATCGACTTTTTTTATCTTCCCACTATTGAGTTTTTTTGACTTACTCAGCCGTTACCGCTGTATCCACCCATCGCTGGCATAAGGTAACTATCAAGCTTGAGCTGTTTCAACTCTTGCGCAAGACTTTATCGACATGTCGATATTCTTCCTGCGCCACCCTGAGCGCCTCAATCTGCCTAGCATGGATGTGTTTTACCAGAATCTCGCGATCGGCTTCACGTATGTTTTCGAAGTCCAACGACAGTCGAACCTCTTCGGCATTCTCGGTGGCGTCTTCGTCAACGTTGACCGCGCGTGCGATGCTGGATAAGCAGTAACCCGAGGGCATTAGTTTCACCTCCAATGCGACAAGTGCATCCGCGGGCACCTTCTGTCGGCTATCAAAAGCAATTCCCTGAGCGCTTAGGTTGACGTCCACGTCCATCAGCTGTATCTCGCGTTCATCCGTATCTAGTTCGTCGGATAAATAGGCCACTTGTTGTTCTAAGAAGGTTAAGTAGCGCGCCACTTCTGGCATGCTTTGCTTTATTTTTAAGAGATCGATGCTGTGATGCTCAATTTGGCTGTTGTATTGATTGCGCTTCGAGCCGGATTGCGCAGTGTTCCAGAACTCTGTGACCTTAGCCGCACCTTCTTCGGTCGATAGGACGCACATCGACAGCGCAATTCTGTCGTCTATTCTGAAATACCTTCTTCTCTCTGATCCCATTTCTATCTACTGTTGCTCTTCTGGATTTAAGTAGTCGACGTTTTCAGTTGGCGATTGGCGAGCAATTGCCAAGTGATTGCCATGCAGCACGCTTATTTCGACCCGGCGGTTTTGTGCACGATTTTCCCAACTGTCATTGGGGACGATTGGTTCGTTGTCAGACAAGGCTCTAATTTCCATGCGTTCAGGGTCTATGTCACCTTCCGCAATAAAAAAATGCACCACACTGGCCGCGCGCGCGGCTGACAGATCCCAGTTGGAGCGAAACTGGCGGGTTTCAATCGGTATGTCGTCAGTATGCCCTGCAATAATAAAGCGCCCCTCTCGTTGATTGAGCACTTCGGCTACCATTAACAGAATCGGCAAGAAATTTTCTTTTAACGCTGCTTTGCCGGAACTAAAGGAACCACGTTCACGAATTCTGATTAGCACGCGATCATTGTAGGCTTCCACTTCAAGCAACCCCTCGCCGATTGCCGCCGACAGCTCTTCTTGTAATTCTTCCGCCTGCTCTTGTGCCGCTAGCGCGGCTTTCTGCGCAGCAATGGCCTCAGCATCATCCGCATCGATTTTGGCCTTCTCGTCGGAGGTGTGCACGTCGAGATCTACTTTGGTGTCGTCAGTCGATTTTTCTCGCATGATCTCGAGCGGGGTCACTTCGGTCGGTTTACCCGGGCTATATTGCTGTGCGATCACGCTGGTGCCTTTCGGAATCTCGGTCGCTTTAACATCCCTTTGTACACCAAAGGCAAGTTTCATCGCGCCCGCAACTTGTTTATATTTGAGCACATCCATTTCGGCGAAGGACAGCAGCAACACGAAGAAACACATCAACAAGGCCATCATGTCGGCAAAGGTGGCGAGCCAAGGGGGTAGGCCTTCCTCGCATGGTGGGCAATCGCATTCTTCTGCCATGATCGTCTCTTACTCGTCCACCTCGCGCTTGCTCTCCGGCAGATAAGCGTTGAGCATTTGCTTTAGAACTCGGGGGTTTGTGCCTTCCTGGATGCCGGCAATTGACTCGAGAATTAGATCCTTGTTCAATTTTTCGTATCCACTGATCAAAATCAGCTTTTCGGCCAGCGGCGAGGCAAAAGCGTTCGCGATGACGGCACCGTATAAAGTGGTGAGCAGTGCGACTGCCATGGCAGGCCCAATAGCGGCTGGGTCAGCCATATTGGCTAACATCTGAACCAAGCCAATCAAGGTGCCGATCATGCCCATGGCGGGCGCATAAACGGCCATTGCTTTGAACATGTCGGCGCCTTGAGTATGGCGGTCGATCGACATGTTGATGTCTTTAGACATAAGACCTGCAACGACTTCTGGTGCATGGCCATCGATGCACAGGCTAATTCCGCGTTCGAGGAAAGCGTTGCTAATCTCGCGACCTTCGAGCGCTAGAATGCCCTCTTTGCGAGCAACATTGGCCAATTCAACAGACTCTTCAATTAATTTCTTGGGGGCATCGAGCTTGTAGAAAAAACCCTTCAGAGCTACCTTAAAAGAACCTAGGAAATTGCCGAGAGTGACCCGCATCAAGGTCACTGCGAAGGTGCCACCGACCACCACCAACAATGAAGGAGCGTTGAGAAAAATGCCAAACGGACCACCCAGCGAAATTGCTGCTGCAATGATGATATAGGCCAGTATAAACCCGCCAATTGTTGCAATATCCACCCAGTTGCTCCTGCTTGGTTTTGAGCGAAAAAGGAGAAAAACGATTAAACCGTTTTCATAGGATTTTTTATCGGGCGCTGTCGCTTTTTCTTTAGCACCTTATTGGATTCGGTTGGATTCGGTTGGAATGCAGCAACCCGCTGTTTCGATTAGCGAAGCCGCAATTTAAACTGAAGTTGCCCCTGCTGATTGATCAATTCATGCTGAACTAGCCAAAGCCGGGGGTCATTTGAATCTTCTTCAAACCAGGCCTGAGTCGACCCGAGACGAAAACTATAGCCCCATCGGTCCATGTCGCTGAACATTCGTTGCTGCCCAAAATTGGGTAATTGATCGGCCAATAAAACCTGTAAATAACAAACCGCGGTCTCTTCGGCATCATCGCTGCCCGCATCTCGGTCAAGACACTGCCTTCGGTTTGGGTCGAGACAAACATAATGACTGGCTTCGTGCAAAATCGAGTGCAGCGGAGTGTCGTCGCGAGCATATAAGTATGGACCGCGCAGACCGGCTTCTTGATCACCCCAAAAGCTGCTGATAATCGGCTGGTGTTTAGCGCAAACTTCTAGTGAGAGTTGAAACCGAGATAACAAATGCTGCAGCGGCTGAATTTCAAACTGACCCAAGCGAAGCACCTCGGTGCCTTCAATCGGCATAGCTCTGCAGCAGCTTATTGATGGTTTGTTGGAGTCTCCACCACTCTTCCTTTTTATATTGCTGGCTTTGATTGCGGGTGCGAATGATCAAATAATTAATCGCCGCACCAAACACCCCAAGGATGCCGCCGATATCAATGTTCGGCTGCTGATAGTAGGCACGAATTGTTTTTACCAATTGCATGCCGCGTTCGCTTCTCAATTGGCCAAGCGCCATTGTCAGATTATTTTGCGCCGACATTTCCCAAGCCATGATTTCTAGCGTCAGTGGCATTGATTCCAGCGCCGTGACATAGCGACTGAGCAAGGTTTCAAGGTAACTCTCTAGCTTGATCTCGCGGCATTGGTTGGCCGACTCAATGATGATTTCTTCCACCTGCCACCACAATTTGGTGGTCTTGGCGAAGGCCAGCAATAGTGCGTCAAAACCACCAAAGTAACGATAAATGAGCACCTTATCGCAACCCGCTTGGCGCGCTATTGAATTGATCCCAACCGCTGAATAACCCTGTTCCAGCAGTAATTGACCGACTGCGTCGAGGATTCTTTGCTCGGTGGCAAGCCTGCCTCTCGTGGCGGCCATTAGCCAACTTCCTTTTTTGCGGCTTGCCAGAACGACTCCATCTGCTCAAGTTGACTGGCATCAAGTCCGATTCCGGCCGCCTTCATCTGTTGTTGCACGAAGTTAAATCGTCGCGAAAACTTTTGATTGCATTGGCGCAACGCAATTTCCGGGTTGACTCGAGTATGTCGCGCCAGATTGATGCAGGCAAAAAATAAATCCCCGCTTTCTTCGGTGATAAATTCTTTTTCCCCTTCACTGATGGCCTGTTTCAACTCGTTTAACTCTTCTTCGATTTTTGCTATCACAGGTGCCAGATCAGTCCAATCAAAACCCAATGTTGCCGCTTGTTTTTGAACTTGTAATGCCTGATAGATGGTTGAATTGACGCTCTTCTCTTTGCTTTCATTTTTAGGACTAGTTGGCTCGAGCTTTGATTTCTCCTGTCGCTTAATTGCGTTCCACTGATCAGACAGTTGAGCATCACTGAGACTTTGATCTCGAGTCGACCCGAAGACATGAGGGTGTCGACGTATCATTTTTTCGACAATCGTCTGCACCACGTCATCGAAATTAAAATCACCCTGCTCTTCGGCGATACGCGCATGGAATACAATGTTAAACAGCAAGTCACCAAGTTCTTCCTTGAGATTTTCGATGTCACCGCTTTCAATCGCATCGAGCACCTCGTGAGTCTCGTCTAGCGTATGGGGTGCGATCGAAAGGCTGGTTTGGCGAAGGTCCCAGGGACAGCCGGTGTCGGGATCGCGTAAATCACGCATTACCTGCAATAAGTTGTCTATAGCGCTCATCGTGTCAGTGGCCAAGCTTGTATAAAAACCCGATAATACCCAGCTTTTAGCAGGAAGGCAGCCGTCACGGTCAGATGAGTGAAAGATCAACACAAATGCGGCAATGGCTAAATCAGCTAGGTTATCGCAATTACGTTTTAAAATCGGCATCAGAAGATGCCAGTTTTCGTTCCTATTGGCGATTGAAGACCGATGTGGGAAGCTTGATTGTGATGGATGCGCCGCCACAGCAAGAAAGCTGTGACAGCTTTATAGAGATCGCAGGAAGGTTGGCTTTGCAGGGCTTGAATGCGCCACAGGTCATCGCCCAGGAGATCAAACTAGGTTTCTTGCTGCTCACCGATCTTGGGAGTAGAGACTTTTTGTCTCAATTCAACCCTGACTCAGCGTCGGAGCTTCACGATCAAGCGATTGCGGCACTTTTGCAAATGCAGTTGAAGGTCGATCCAAAGGGCCTGCCGCTTTACGACGAACTTTTGTTGGACCGAGAGCTGGAGTTGTTTCCGCAATGGGTGCTGGGCAAATTGTTGGAGATTCATTTTGATCAACAGCAGCAAAGTCGCTGGCAGCTGATTAAGCAAAACTTGATCAAGCATGCTTTACAGCAACCTCAGGTATTTGTTCATCGAGACTATCATTCGCGCAACTTGATGTTTGACGATTCAGGTCGTCCGGGCATTCTCGACTTTCAAGATGCGGTTAAGGGGCCAATCACCTATGACCTAGTTTCATTGCTGCGCGATTGCTACATTGCTTGGCCGGTCGAGCGGGTAGAGCAACATCTGCGCCAATTCCACCAAGCAGTGCTTGATCATCGATTAACCGATGCTGATTTGAGCCAATTCACTCGCTGGTTTAATTTGATGGGGCTGCAGCGGCATCTCAAGGCTTTGGGGATTTTTTCGCGTTTGAAGGTCCGCGATGCCAAACCCGGATATCTCAAGGATATGCCGCGCACCTTGAACTACATCATCGAAGTTTGCGCGATCGAACCGTCGATGTCTGATCTAGCGGCGCTGATCGATGAGTTAGAGCTCGGTCAACGC
>CBDTWQ010000039.1:0-10955 GCA_965364115.1 uncultured Gammaproteobacteria bacterium
GCATATTCGCCTTGTGCACCGGAGTTGGGTTGCAGTGAAATCGCGTCGTAACCGGTGGCGGCACAGAGCATTTGTTCCAGTTCGACAATCAACTGTTGATAACCCTGCGCTTGATCTAGCGGCACAAACGGGTGGATTCGGCCAAAGCCAGGCCAGGTGACGGGAATCAATTGGGTCGCAGAATTTAATTTCATGGTGCATGAACCTAGCGGAATCATAGTTCGATCGAGGGCTAAGTCCTTGTCAGCAAGATGGCGCATATAGCGCATTAGGCCCGTCTCAGAATGGTGACTGTTGAACACTGGGTGGGTTAGGTATTCACTGGTTCTTTGCTGCGCTTGTGGCAAGCTGCTGGTCAGGTTTTGGTCGAGGTCTGCAATCGACACTTGATCGCCATTGTCGTGGGTAAAGACGTTAAACAAGGTTTCAATATTGGCTTTGGTCGCAATTTCATCGAGTGAAATGCCGACGGTGTTGGCATCGACCAGACGCAAATTGAGCTGACTGGCGCGCGCCGCTGCCATGATGAACTCGGTTGCATTGCCGGTTCGCACGGTGATGGTGTCGAAGAAATATTGAGTTTCCACTTTTAACCCCAACTGGCGCAAGCCTTCGGCCAGCAGCATCGTAAGGCGATTGATTCTGAGCGCGATACGGCGCAATTCGGCCGGGCCATGGTAGACCGCAAACATGCTCGCCATAATCGCCAGTAGCGCTTGCGCGGTGCAAATGTTGCTGGTCGCTTTTTCGCGACGGATATGTTGTTCCCGTGTTTGCAAGGCGAGCCGCATCGCGGGTTGACCGCGGCTGTCTTTTGAGACACCAATCAAGCGGCCGGGCAAGGAACGTTTAAAAGCTTCGCGAGTAGCCATGAAAGCCGCATGGGGGCCGCCGTAACCGAGGGGCACGCCGAATCGCTGCGAACTGCCGACCACGATATCCGCTTGCCACTCTCCCGGTGGGGTTAACAGGGTTAGGCTCAAGAGATCGGCGGCGACCGCCACCAGCGCTTGTTTCTGATGGAGCTGCTGCACTAGCTCGCGATAGTCTTGAACTTCACCCGTCGAGCAGGGGTATTGCAATAGTACGCCAAACAATTCTGCGACTTGGCTGGCCTCGAACGGGTCACCAATAATGCATTCGATGCCGAGGTGTTTGGCGCGGTTGGTAACCACTTCTATGGTTTGAGGATGACAACTATTGGCAATGTAGAAGACGTCACTTTTTGACTTCGATAGGCGATGACACATCGCCATTGCTTCGGCCGCGGCGGTTGCCTCGTCGAGCACCGACGCGTTCGCCAGCTCCATTCCGGTGAGATCGCTGATCATCGTCTGAAAGTTCAGTAAGGCTTCTAAGCGGCCTTGCGAAATTTCAGCTTGATAGGGTGTGTAGGCGGTATACCACGCAGGGTTGCGCAACAAATTGCGTTCGATCACTGTTGGCGTGTGAGTGTTGTGGTAACCCATCCCGATGAAAGACTTGAAGAGCTGGTTTCGAATCGACACCTGATAAAGGCGATTCAGCACCTGGCGCTCGGAAATGCTATCTTTGATCGCTAGCGGCTTACGGCGGCGAATGGACTCAGGAACCACCTTGTCGAGCATTTGCTCGACACTGTCTAGGCCCAATTGCTTGAGCATCGCCAATTCTTCTTCTTTACCTGGCCCAATGTGGCGACGAATGAACCCATGGGAAACGTCCAGGTCTTGCAATTTTTGATCGAGCTTTGACATGATGAAACTTCCGTTAGTAAATCGGCTTTAGAATTTAACAATCCAAAAGGAGCGGGTTGACTGCAACTATGATACCGCTTGGGCTAAGAAGTCTCTAGCTGTTAACTCAGCAGACATCTCCTAACTGTTAACTTGTCAGGCATTTTCTAACTGTTAACTTGTCAGTTAACGGGGAGGAGGGGGGTAGTTAACTCAAAGGATTTTTTAGGCTTGAGACCTTGAGTGACGATTGGATTGGTGAAATAAGGATTAGTGGCGTTTAAATTAGTGATAGCGGCGGATGATTAGTTCGTTGCCGCGTTGAATCAGCTCAAGATGTCGTAAAATGTTCATTCCAAGCAGCACTTCATCGATGGCCATGCCGGGAATGATACTGGCATTCACATCATTGAAAGTCATTTCCCCGATCGCAAGATGATCGAGGCGAGTTAAATAGGCAGTGGTATCACCATTGGCGGTTGAAACGGTCGTCTTTGGGCCGGCTTGCAAACCCAGAGATATGTGTAATTCGCCGGGGATCGCAGTGGTGGTCGCACCGGTATCCACTAGAAAGGTGACCGCTTGATGATTGATTTCACCTTTGAACAGGTAGTGGCCACCGCGGCCACGGGTGAGAATAATTTCGTCGTAGCTGGCGGTTTGCAGCGTAGAAACCGATTGATTAGGATTATGTTGCCGATCAAGGATTTTCGAGAACGCAAAAGCAACGAGCACTAGCGCAATAATCCAACCAATGATGGTGAACATCGTGCCGAGTTTTTTAGTAGAATCATTCATCAACCTAATATTTAGTGTTTATTTCAATAATTTCAATTCGAGGCAGAGTTAATGTCGGGTAATAGTTTTGGCAAATCGTTTGTCGTCACCTCTTTTGGTGAGAGCCATGGGCGAGCAATCGGTTGCATCGTCGATGGTTGTCCGCCGGGCCTCGAACTCAGTGAATCAGATCTGCAAAATGATCTCGATCGGCGCAAACCCGGCACCTCAAGGCACACCACTCAACGACGTGAAGATGATTCGGTGCAGATTTTGTCGGGCGTGTTCGAAGGCGTAACCACCGGAACACCAATCTGTTTGATGATTAATAATCAAGATCAGCGGTCGCGGGATTACACCGAAATTATGGAAAAGTTTCGCCCAGGCCATGCGGATTACACTTATTTGCAAAAATATGGGATTCGCGACTACCGCGGTGGCGGTCGCTCTTCGGCCAGAGAGACCGCGATGCGCGTCGCTGCCGGAGGCATAGCCAAAAAATTCTTAGCCGAGCGGTGCGGCATATTAGTTCGTGGTTACCTCTCGCAGCTTGGGCCTTTGTGCCCCACGTTTATGGACTGGAACGAAGTCAATAACAATGCGTTCTTTTGTGCGGATGCCGAAATGGTGCCGCAGATGGAAAAATACATGGACGCCTTGCGTAAAGAAGGCGAGTCGGTCGGTGCCCGCATTTCGTTGGTGGCGAGCGGGGTCCCACCTGGGCTGGGTGAACCGATTTTTGATCGCATCGACGCCGATATCGCGCATGCGATGATGAGCATCAATGCGGTCAAAGGGGTAGAAATTGGCGCTGGATTCGGCGCTGTTGAGCTCAAGGGCACGCAAAATCGCGATGAGATGACGCCGCAAGGGTTCCTCTCGAACAACGCCGGTGGCACTTTGGGCGGAATCAGTTCAGGCCAAGACATTTTGGTTAGCATTGCGCTTAAACCGACCTCCAGCATTCATCTGCCCGGTAAAACGGTTGACACTAGCGGTCAAAGCACTGAAATTCGCACCAAGGGGCGGCATGATCCCTGTGTCGGTATTCGAGCAACGCCGATTGCCGAAGCGATGTTGGCGCTGGTGTTAGTCGATCATTACTTGCGAAACCGGGCGCAAAATGCAGATGTTGATTGTCCGACGCCTATTATTCCGGCTAGCGCGGATTAGCCCGATTTAGCTTTAACTGGCGTCCTTCAAACTTGGGATACCGAAGTCTAAGACCTCCGAACTTGAGTTTGGGCTAAGGAACCACATTTAGATACTCGATTGTATAGACTCGATTGATTTGGGATATGAATCGCCTAGAGACTCGATTTGATCTCTTGATAAATTAAGCGAGCCTGCTGGACCCGTTTCGGGTCTGTTTTGGCATGCTGATAATTGCGCCAAAGCTGGCGCAGCTTTTGCCGGTCAGCACGGTCAATTTCAGCAATGGCCGCGTCAATTGCCTGATTGCCCTCGGCCACAATTTGGTCGCGCCAGTGTTCGGCCAGGTGATGTTTTTGAATCGACTCCTGACTATTTTGGTCTAGGGCTTCGAGTGCGGCAAATATTGGCTCGTTATCGCGGGCCCGCAGCAACTTGCCGATAAATTGAAATTGGCGTTTCAGGGCACCGCGTTTGTTGCTAATCTTTCGCGCCAATTCAACGGCCTCACGTAACGCATCGTCTAAGGGCATGCTGGCGAAACGCTCCGCCGATAGATTGGCCAGGCGTTTACCGAGCGCCTGCAATGCGTGGCTGTCGCGTTTGAGCTGAGATTTGCTGATGATATCTGAATCATCAATCTTCGCTTCGTTTTCCATAGTAGTTTGGGATAAAATAAGAGGGTGAAAGAAATAATGACTGATAGTTTAGCATTCCCGCAGGCGGATTCATTCAAAACCGTAGTCGCGGACGCATTGGCGTTAGCGGCAGCCGAAGGAGCGACCCAAGCGGAGGCCGGATTGGCGGTGTCGCAAGGGTTGTCGGTGTCGACCCGGATGGGTAGCGTGGAGACGATTGAACACCAGCAAGATAACGGTCTCGGCATCAGTGTCTACATCGGTCAGCACAAGGGCAGCGCGAGCACTTCGAATTTAGACCCGGAAGCGATTCGCAAGACCGTCACTGCGGCTTGCAACATCGCGCGATACACCTCAGAAGATCCTTGCACTGGGTTGGCTGAAGCCGAGTTAATGGCGAACGAGTTTCGTGATTTGGAGCTGTATCACCCTTGGACGATTCAACCGCAAGAAGTGATTGACCTAGCCCTCGAATGTGAAAACGCGGCACTCGAATTTGACCCTCGTATCGTCAATTCGGACGGTGCCTCGGTGGACCTTAGCTCGGCGGTATCGGTGTATGGAAATTCGCATGGCTTTCTGCAAGCACAGCATAAAACCCGACATGGGATAAGCTGTTCGGTGGTCGGCGAGTCGCAGGGCGGCATGCAACGAGATTATTGGTATGACTCAAGTCGTCATCCTGATCATTTAGCCAGCGCAAAAAGCGTCGGCGTGAAAGCCGCAGAACGCACCGTCAATCGACTGGATGCGATCAAGTTGAAAACGCGCACCGCACCGATTTTGTTTGTGCCCGAATTAGCTCGTGGTTTGATTGGGCATTTTTGTTCGGCGATCGGCGGCTCAGCGCAATATCGAAAAGCCAGTTTTCTGCTCGATGCGGTCGATCAGCGGGTGTTCCCTGAATTCTTTCAACTGCGCGAAGATCCGTTTCTGTTGCAAGGCATGGGTTCGGCCAACTTTGATTCCGAAGGCGTCGCCACCCGCGAAGCCGCTATGGTTATCGATGGTGTGGTTCAAAATTACTTGCTCGATAGCTATTCTGCGCGGAAACTCGGTTTGGCATCGACCGGGCATGCTAGCGGAGTGCACAATTTGACCTTAACGGACACCGGTAAATCGTTTGCTGAGTGTTTGGCCGCGATGGATCGAGGTTTTATGGTAACCGAGCTGATGGGGCATGGCGTCAATATGGTCACCGGAGACTACTCTCGGGGTGCGGCGGGTTATTGGATCGAAAATGGAAAAATCGATTGTGCCGTCGAAGAGGTCACCATTGCGGCCAACTTGTCTGACATGTTTAAGGGCATTGTGGAAATTGGCAACGACTTTGATTTTCGTGGCAATATCCGTTCTGGCTCGATCTTGATTGATAAAATGATGATCGCCGGTAACGACTAGTGTCACTGTCAAAACCTTTGTCGATCGCGCTAGTCGCATTGATCAGTCCGTTGATGGGCCTGATTATGAGTCTGCCACTGCATGCGCAAGACAACCTGCCGGGTTATGTTTTTAGTGTGCAGGTTAGTTCCCCGCAACAGCTGGATGTGGTGCTGACTCGAGCCGAAGATTTGCGCGAATTATTCAACCCAGATGAACATAGTAAGATTGCGATTGTTCTGCATGGCGAGGAATTGCAGCTGTTTCAAAAAATGAATTATGGCAGCAACACCACCTTAGTTGACCGGGCGCGTTTGCTCGATCAACTAAGCATTATCGATATCAAAGCCTGTCAGACGATGATGCAGACCCTCTCGATTGAGCAAAGCGAATTGCCAGGTTTCATCGAGCAGGTGCCCTACGCGCCCACTGAAATCGAGCGCCTGAAACAAGAAGAGGGCTTCACTCGCCTTTAACCCGAGAGTCAGCGACTCGCCGTTGGTCAGGGTCGCTAACCCACTTGTGGGATTTAGGAATTACGTAAAAGAACCTCACCATCAATTTGACTAATAAATTTCGGTGACGGCTTTGGTTGATGTCGAGTAACTTTTCAGCTGTCTTTTTGAGACAATGTTTGGGTTTAACTTGGCCATTAAAATAGTCTAAATTTAGTTATTCTGTGACGGCATCAATCGGCTGTTGGCGCTAGATTTGTGTCTGTAAAACGAGGTTAATAAGTCCGAAGAATTGGGTGTCTCGAATAGTATGTCTGGTTGGAACCGAGGCCATAACAGGGCTCAGCCGTCGGTCGATCGCAGGCCTTCAGTTGACAGACTTCAGGATCATGGTTGACTGAACCCCATCCTTTTCATGTTTTTCGATTTTAAGTGGCAAGGCGGGGTTGTCGTCTGCGTACGAATATTGCATTGTGGTGTTCGAGCCTTCTCTAGTTTGCTCAAATATAAAAATCTTTTTGATTTCCCCATTGATTTCAAGCGCGCTTTCTTCAATAAACTTAATCGCCGATTGATGCAGTTTCCCCTTGTAATAGAAATCGAATTTTTGCTGATTAACGCCTTCTGATCGCATTCTGGCGGCTAGCAAATGGATGGCTTGGTAATCGAATACTTCGGCATTCAGTTCTAGTTGGCTGCGCGTGCCTTTGCGAAGCACGTCGACCCTGCTGAATTCCCAGTCGAAGATGGCTGATTCACCTTTTTTCGAGTCAGTTCCATCGCTCAGCTGTATTTGCTGGAGGTGGAACACACCGGCCTGTTTCACTAGGTCGGTGACTGACTTGGGTCGTTTGCGGGTGAATAGTGAGACCAGGCCGCGTGGTTCGGTGGTCAGGCGCCAATGAAAGTGCTGGCCGTCGATACGCAAACTCAATTGGCTGTCGGCAACATGCATGCCGCTCCGATAAAGACTGTAGTTGGCGTTGAATGGCTTTAGCGATGGCTCGGTTCCATTGGCACAGACAGACGTGGCGCAAAAAGACGCCACGACCAATAGCCCGCTAAATTTCGAAAACCAACGGCTGTTTGATTGGGTGATTTCCATTTAAGATCTGTTTCGCCTCGATGGTTAACTTTTTTTCGCTCAACCATTGCAGCAGTTGAGGATACATTTTGTGTTCGAGCTGATGGCCCTTGCGCTGCAGGTCAGCAGCGGAATCAGTGGGGTCAATCGAAAACCGTGCCTGAATTAACACTGGACCATCATCGAGTTCTGCGGTTACCAGGTGAATGCTGACACCATGCTCAGATTCGTTATTGTCTAATGCGCGCTGGTGCGTGTGCAAGCCTTTATAAGTCGGCAACAGTGATGGATGTATGTTTAAAATTTTGCTGGCAAAGGCCTGCACAAAATCGGCGCCGAGGATTCGCATAAAACCAGCGAGAACGATAAAGTCCAACTCCAAAACTCGCAGGTAAGAAAGCAGTTGGTCATCGTAGTCCTGTCGCCGAGGAAAATCGCGATGGCTCAGCACCATTGTTTTGATCTGGTGTTTTTTCGCCCGCACCAAGCCATAGGCATCAGCCTTGTTGCTGACCACCACCTTGATCTCAGCATTCAACTGGTTGTTTTCGATCGCGTCAATAATCGCCTGCAGATTGCTGCCATTGCCCGACACTAGCACCGCAAGTGAAAGGCAATGACTCATACAAATTCAACCCTTTCTTGGTTACCGCGATTAATCACCTGACCCAACGCCCAGGCCTTTTCACCAAGCGTTTCGAGCGTCGCCAAACAACCTTGCTGATCCTCGGCCGCGACGACTAAAACCATACCGACGCCGCAATTGAAAGTTCTTAGCATTTCGTCTTGAGCAACATTACCGGCCTGCTGCAGCCATTCGAAAACCGCAGGCGGTTGCCAACTGGCCAGATCGATTTGAGCGCATAAATCGGTCGGCAGGACGCGCGGAACGTTGTCGGTTAAACCGCCACCCGTGATATGTGAAATCGCGTTGATTTGGCATTGTTGGGATAGCTCTAGCAGGTTCTTGACGTAGATTCGTGTCGGCGTGAGTAATGCTGCGCCGAGGCTTTGATCGCCGCAGGGTTGTGACAAGTCGGCCTGACTGTGTGAAATTATCTTGCGAACCAACGAGAAACCGTTCGAATGCACGCCGGATGATGCGATAGCGATTAAGCGGTTTCCGGCGGTAACTCGGCTGCCGTCGATCACATTCTCCTTTTCGACGATGCCGACACAAAATCCGGCAAGGTCGAAATCGCCCGGGCGATATAAATCGGGCATTTCTGCAGTTTCGCCACCAATTAGCGCGCACCCCGCTAGCTGGCAGCCCTTAGCGATGCTTCGAATCACCTGTGTGGCTTGCTCAATCTGGAGTTTGCCGGTGGCGTAGTAATCGAGGAAAAATAAAGCCTCTGCGCCCAGCACGGCGATGTCGTTGGCGCACATCGCGACTAAATCGATGCCGATTCCATCGAAGGATTCCAATTCTATCGCCAGTTTTAGTTTTGTCCCTACGCCATCGGTTCCGGAGACTAGCAAGGGTTTCCGATAGCGCTCTAGCGGTAACTCAAATAATCCACCGAAACCGCCGATACTGCCGACACAGCCGTCTCGCTGAGTGGTTTTTATGTCGGGTTTAATCCGTTCGACTAGTTCGTTACCGGCATCGATATCGACACCCGCATCGCGATAATTCAAAGATGATTCAGGATTCATGAGAGGCCATTGAAGTGAGCGGTGTTCAGGAAATAAGAGTGTTGTGCTATTTTACACGGCTTGTCGTAGATTTCCGAGCATGAGATTGCCCTACTAATGAAGTTGTTTAAGTTATCAGGACTCATATTGTTCTGCCTGTTTTTGTATTCACCCGCCCAGGCGGTGATTGTCGATGACCTATTCACCGTCGAGTTGCCGGTTGCGGATCAAACCAGCAGCTTGCGATTAGAGTCGTTCAGCAAGGCGTTCAAGCAAGTCATCATAAAGGTTAGCGGCTCGGACGACGCGCTTCGCAGCCTCGCCTTTAAACGACCGATTCAACGCAGCGCGAGATATGTCGAGCAATTCCGTTACATTAACCTGAGTACAACTGATGATGAGGAGTTTGCTGGTGGGCGGCTGTTTTTACGGGTCGAGTTTGATCAACAGTTGATTGAGAGTTTACTGCGCGAGCACAATTTTCCGGTTTGGGGGCGAGAACGTCCCACCAGTTTGTTAGTTATTTCCTACGATGTGAATGAAACCATCAGGCTGGTAGCGGATGATTCCTCACCTGAACTGGTTGAAGCTCTTGATCAGATGGCTAATCAATATGCGGTGCCGGTGCTTTTTCCGTTGATGGATCTCGAAGATATCTCCCGAGTCAGCATCAGCGACATCGTATCGCGTCAAATCGATAAAATCGACTCGATGGCGAGACGCTATTCGCCAGATGCTTTGGTGGTGGGGCAAATAATTGGGCGCAGCACAGAGGGTTGGCGAGGAGACTGGGAAGTCCGATTTGCCGATCAGATTTTCAAGTGGCGCTATCAATCCAGTTCTAAATCGGAGGTGATTGATCAGGTAGTCAAGCATCTGGCACGAATTTTGGCCTTGGAATATGCGCTAGAAGATCATCGTCGGGTTGAGCAGTCATTGTTGCTCGCGGTCTCAGAAGTCGATGGAATCGATAGTTTGGAGAAAGTCAGGGAGTATCTTAAATCACTCAATGTGGTGGATAGTGTTCGTGTGGCGAACATCAACCAGGAAGTTGTGACTTATCGCTTGCAGCTACGTAACGATATCTCCGACTTGCAACGGCTAATCGAGTTCGGAGAAGTGCTGGAACAGGAGAATTTCCCGCAAATTAGCACTGAGCAACAGCAACAAGTCATTTTGAACTATAGCTATATCAATCGAGGGTTGAGTAATTAAACAAATCGCATTGCCGCTCGTCCTTGATCGGCAGTTTAGTTTCGACAATTTTGTCAGTCGGCAGCCAGCTTTGGTGGTCGATAGCTTACAGGCCTTGATTGATGGGGAAGGCGAGACTCAAATTGGAGTTTGGGGGTCGAGTGCCACAGGTAAAACTCATTTACTTAATGCCTCTGCGGCCAGCGCCCGCGGCCTGGGTCAAAAGGTGCAAATTTATGACGCCTGGCAACTGGTGGAGAGTGAAGCGCTAGGATTTACAGACTTTGATCAATGCGATTTGTTGATTGTCGATAATCTTGACGCCGTTGCCGGTCGCCCAGACTGGGAAAGAGCCTTTTATCAAATCATTAATCGTTGCCGAGCGAATGAGTTCAGATTGATATTTGCGCTCTGCCAAAATCCTGCAGGTCTCTCGACCGGTCTCGATGACTTTCGTTCACGCTTGCAGTGGGGTTTGTTGTTGCAATTGCCGACCCACAGCGACGTTGAGATACGTCAAATCCTGATTCGTAGAGCAGAATTGCTAGGCATAGGCCTGTCGGACGAAGTCGTTTCCTACTTGTTCAATCATCGTTCGCGAAATCTGGCTGCGCAGATGTCGATCCTGCAGCAGCTCGATGTAGCCTCGATGACAGAGCAGCGTAAAGTCACTATACCTTTGATCAAGCAGGCGCTTGACGGGGGCTAGGGAGCTTTTCAGCTGAAAGCGTTGGCCGGATCAGCTAACGCCTCGCAACGCAGCACCGAGTTAATTGTAGGTTACCAAACGCAAGGCTTTGGATTATCTTTTTTTTGAGTGGATTCCGAGGTAGCGCGAGTGGTACATGCTGGAGAGAAACAGCAGCGTGCTGAAGATGGTCGTTGCCAGCGCATAGCTTTGTAACGCTGGGTTAGCCACCCA
>CBDTWQ010000040.1:0-10878 GCA_965364115.1 uncultured Gammaproteobacteria bacterium
GACAATCCACCTAGGCTCCAAAACCCGTGACAACTCGACATGATTGGGAAACCTCGTTGATGCTCAACCTCTATCACGTTGGCGTTCATGCTCACATCCATCCCGGCCCAGGCAGCGCCAAAGGCCAGCATGATCGCCAGCGCTGCGAGAAAACTCGGCGTTGAGGCGAGCAACAACAAGCCGCAAGATGACAATAGGGTGAGATATATAACCGGCAGTCGGGTGCCTTTTTTGGCAATGAAGGCGCCGATGATTGGCATGCTGACAATAGAGCCAATTCCCAGCGCCAAGATGACCATGCCAATTTCACTTTCGGTCAATCCGAGCCGCTGCTTGAACAATGGAATCATCGGCGCCCAAGCACCGATCATCATCCCGTTGATAAAAAATAACGAGGATACCGCCGCGCGAGCGGGTGGCCAGTTTATTCGCTTTGGAGTCATGCCCGGATTGGGTTGAATCGATTGCTTATCAGCGGCCCCATTTTTTTACCAGTTGATTGACGTGCTCACTATAGGCCTGCAGCTGAAATTCTTGGAACGCTTGCCATGAACAAAATGATTGGGCATCCGTCACCCGATGCGGAAACAAAATGCCATCGAGGTGATCAGCTTCGTGCTGCCAAGTACACGCGGAATAACCGCGTATCTGATGCGATTGCTGGCGTCCGTCACGATCATAATAAGACACCGCAATTTCAACATGGCGGTCTACATTGCCGCGCATTTGCGGCACCGATAAACAGCCCTCATTGGAGACAAAAGTCTGATCACTTAAAAATTTAATCTCGGGGTTAATCACCACCGTCAGGGGGATATTGGGCTTGTAGGGGTAACGGGGGTTGTCGCCAACCTCGATCACAAACAGACGGTGTGGAATAGCCACCTGATTGGCGGCGATGCCGGCTCCATTGGCATCGCGCATGGTGTCAATCATGTCATCAATCCAGCCTTGTACCTCGGCGGTTTGGATGTTTTCGATTTCGACTTCTGCAGCACGCGCTGCAAGAATCGGATGGCCAATTTGCAGGATATCTCTGATCGCCATTATTGACAGTCGCTCTTTTTAGTTGCGTTTTTAAACCGAAGAATGTCTGCGCCGATTTATAGCTCAATGCCCGGAAGGTTCAATCCAAATTCACGCGCACATTGTTTGGCGGCTTCATAACCCGCATCGGCATGGCGCATCACCCCCACCGCTGGGTCATTCCATAACACGCGTTTGATTCGCGCCGCGGCTTCATCGGTGCCATCACAACAAATCACTAAACCCGCATGTTGTGAGTAACCCATGCCGACACCGCCGCCATGATGAAATGAAACCCAGGTGGCTCCGCCAGCAGTGCTGAGCAACAGATTGAGTAATGCCCAATCTGACACCGCATCTGAACCATCCAGCATCGCTTCAGTTTCTCGGTTAGGGCTGGCGACCGAACCGGAGTCGAGATGATCACGGCCAATAACAACGGGTGCTTTCAGTTCGCCGGACTTCACCATCGCATTAAAGGCTAAACCGATGCGATCGCGGTCGCCGAGACCTAGCCAGCAAATACGCGAAGGCAAACCTTGAAAGTCGATGCGTTCCTGCGCCATATTCAGCCAGTTATGCAGGTGCGCATCATCAGGGATCAATTCTTTGACTTTGGCATCTGTTTTACGAATGTCCTCAGGATCACCTGATAACGCCACCCAGCGGAATGGGCCAATGCCCCGACAGAACAAAGGGCGAATATAAGCCGGCACAAAACCGGGGAAGTCAAAGGCGTTCTTAACGCCGCGGTCTTTCGCTTCTTGACGAATATTATTGCCATAATCGACTGTCGGAATGCCCTGCGCATGGAAATCTAGCATTGCCTGCACGTGCACTGCCATAGAATCACGCGAGGCTTCCGCAACCGCTTTGGGATTGGTTTCAGCCTGCTCGCGCCATTGCTCCACCGTCCAGCCGGCTGGAAGATAGCCGTTCACCGGGTCATGTGCCGAGGTTTGGTCTGTGACCAGATCGGGCTTGATGCCGTTTTTAACCATTGCGGGCAGCAGCTCAGCCGCATTGCCTAACACGCCCACTGAAATCGAGTTACCTTCTGCGTGCGCTTGATCAATTAGTTTGATCGCTGCTTCAATCGTCGGTGCGTGGGTGTCCAGATAGCGGTTGCCTAAGCGGAAGTCGATGCGGCTCTGATCACATTCAATCGCGATCATCGAGAACCCCGCCATGGTTGCGGCTAATGGTTGCGCACCACCCATGCCACCTAAGCCGGCAGTCAGGATCCATTTGCCTTGTGCGTTGCCGTTAAAGTGTTGACGCGCAGCTTCAACGAACGTCTCGTAAGTTCCTTGCACAATCCCTTGTGAGCCAATGTAGATCCAGCTTCCGGCGGTCATCTGGCCGTACATCATCAAGTCTTTCTTATCTAGCTCGTTGAAGTGCTCCCAGGTTGACCAGGCAGGAACCAGGTTCGAGTTAGCAATCAGCACGCGGGGCGCATCTGGATGGGTTTTAAAAACCCCGACCGGCTTGCCGGATTGCACGCATAGGCTTTCGTCATCACCCAGCGTTTTTAAAGTTTCTAGTATTTTATCAAAGCTCTCCCAATTACGAGCAGCTCGACCAATACCGCCATAAACCACCAGATCTTCGGGGCGCTCTGCCACTTCAGGGTCAAGGTTATTCTGGATCATCCGATAAGGCGCTTCAGTCAGCCAGCTTTTGCAATTCAGTTCGCTGCCCCGAGGAGAGCGAATGTTGCGGGAAGTGTCCCGACGGGTCATTTTAGCCACTATTGTTTCCCTCTAGTTTGTTGTTTTGGGGGTGTGTTGGGTGCGTATCTGGCGCCGAGTTCGTAACGGCTACTCGGATAGTCTAAATAAACGCTGGTCACCACGTGGTCACCCTTCCAAGTGCGTCGTTTCAGGCGGAGGCAAGGCTCATGCTGGGGGATCGCCAAACGAGCGGCTAAGCCTTCGTCAGGCATAATCGCTTGCACGATATGCTCCAGCTCGTCGGGTTTAATTTGGCTCATCAGATAGTCGGTTGGTGTGGTTTGATTGAAATCAACCGCGATAAAATCAGGCACCAGTAATGGGTTCACATAGCGATCTTCAAGCTGAATGGGCAACTCATCTTGAAAATGGGTTACCACGATGTGAAAAAGCTCGGTGCCAGGCGTAATTTTCATCCGTCTTGCAACACCACTATTGGCCGGCGTTTGCTCTAGCACTAGCACTTCGGCGCGGTGAATTTTTCCCTGCGATTGGATTTCTTCGGCGATCGAGCGCAGTTCAATTAAACTGGCGCGTTGCGGTGGCTCGGCGACAAAGGTGCCCAAGCCATGCACTCGTTTTAAAACACCTTCCGTGGCTAATTCACGGAAGGGTCGGTTAATCGTCATGCGACTCACATTCAAATCAGCGGCTAGCTGATTCTCAGATGGAATCAGCGTGCCGGGAGGCCATTCATCTCGCCGAACCTTGTCATGGATGGTGTTTTTAATGCGTTGATACATCGGCAAACTAGGGCCATCCAGTAAGTCAGATAAACTTAGCTTTGCATTGATTGGAGAGGCATTCATTGGACTATTCCCAGCGGACAGGTCCTATCGAGCAGACTCCATTGAGCAAGTCTCATCGAATTTGCCCACTAAACATCACTTGCTTACACGGGGTTCCGCCGATGCGGTAACTCAACTCAGCGGGGTCATGGGCATCCCAATGGACCAGATCGGCATTTTTACCGGCTTCCACTGTCCCCAGCTTGTGTTGCAAACCCAATGCCTGCGCACCATGACGAGTGACGCCAGCCAAAGATTCTTCCGGGGTCATTCGAAATAAGGTGCAAGCCATGTTCATCACTAAGGTCAAGGAAGTGATCGGTGAGCTGCCGGGGTTGCAATCGGTCGCCAGTGCGATTGGCACCTGATGTTTACGCAAAGCCTCCAACGGCGGCAATTTCGCTTCTCTCAGATAATAGAACGCGCCTGGCAGCAAAACCGCGACGGTGTCATTAGCCGCCAAAATAGGAACGTCCTGATCCGTTAAATATTCTAAATGATCGACCGATAGGGCCTTGTTCTCTGCCGCCAAAACAGCTCCTTTCAGATCACTGAGTTGCTCTGCATGAAGCTTGATTGGGAGGCCCAGCTGGCGGGCGGCTGCAAAAACTTTGGCGACCTGCTGCGGGCTGAAACCGATTTTTTCACAAAATGCATCAACATGGTCCGCCAACTGTTCAGCCGCCACGGCCGGTAAAATTGCTTCGCATATATGGCCAATATAAGCGTCACTGCGCCCCGCGTATTCGGGTGGAAGCGCATGCGCACCGAGAAAACTGGTGATCACGTTGAGTGAATAATCCTGGCCCAACTGGCGCGCCACGCGAAGCATTTTCAATTCGTCATTGAGGTTCAATCCGTAACCTGATTTGATCTCAACTGTGGTGACGCCTTCCGTCATAATCGCCTGCAGGCGCGGTGCTGATTGGTCGTATAGTTCGGCTTCACTGGCCTTGCGGGTCGCTTTTACGGTGGAAATTATGCCGCCTCCGGCTTTGGCAATTTCTTCGTAAGTCGCGCCCTTTAAGCGCATCTCAAATTCTTTAGCGCGGTTGCCGCCGTAGACGATATGAGTGTGGCAATCAATCAATCCGGGGGTGACTAACTGGCCCTGACAATCATTTATTTCGGCGCAACCTTGTGCGTAGTTGGTTGGCAGCTCGGACATTTTTCCGACCCATCCAATCTTTCCGTCGTGAATCGCGATAGCGGCGTTCTCGATCAGACCGTAGTGCGGGTCGTCGGCCGCATTGCTATGGGCCATAGTGGCCAGATGCGCATTGACCCAGAGAGTCTCTACTTGAGCGGTCGGAAAAGCCGATGTTGGGTTGATTCGAGTCATGGTTATAAGCCGTAGCCTTTAAAAATATTCAAAGGGAGCCTTAAAGGTCGATCACAACGTCGCCAAACGGGCGTGAGTTGCAGCGCAAAACCTGATTGCAAGTGGACAGGTCTAATGGTTCTTCAGGATAAAAAACCGAAGGCAAACACCGCGTCAGGTTTTTAATCGTCCAATGATTTAATCACCTTTGTATATACAAGTCTATATATCTATACTCTCGCTCATCAACATCGAAAACTGGGGCGCTCGAATGAACAGGCTGCATTTTGCTCAAGCATTACTCTCGGATGGGTGGGCGAGTAATGTCCGAGTTAGCATCGATGAAAGTGGAACGATTTCCAGTATAGAAACCGAAATTGGCGGCGCAGATCAGGGGTGCTTGTTACCCGGCATGGCCAATTTACATTCTCATGCGCACCAACGTGCGATGGCGGGGTTGGCTGAGCGCGCGGGCAGCAGCAATGACAGCTTCTGGACATGGCGCAAAATCATGTACCAATTCCTGCAAACCATTCAGCCCGAGCAATTGCACGCAATTGCCTGCCAGCTTTATCTGGAAATGCTCAAGTCAGGTTACACCCGAGTCGGTGAATTTCAGTACTTACACCACCAGCCGAACGGTCAGCCCTACGAGAACCCAGCCGAGATGTCGCTGCAAACCCTGCAGGCGGCAAAAGAAACGGGCCTCGGCATCACCAATCTGCCAGTGCATTATCAGTATGGAGGTTTTGGTGAACAGACCTTAGGCCAGCAGCAGCGTCGCTTTGCCAACGATCCCGAACTCTTCTTGAAGATCGTCGAAAGCATTGATCAGTCATC
The DNA here is from genome assembly GCA_965364115.1 of uncultured Gammaproteobacteria bacterium. Lineage (GTDB taxonomy): Bacteria > Pseudomonadota > Gammaproteobacteria. The sequence goes on from CBDTWQ010000040.1 coordinate 5,712, forward strand.
CAATGGCGATCGCAATGTTGTCACTGGTATCGCCGCCCATTCGTTGCGCGCGGTCGGCAAAAAGGGCTTGAGCACGATTCTGTCGGGGCTGCACGAAAGCGGCCGGTTGCCCGTGCATATCCACATTGCTGAACAAACTAAAGAGGTGGATGATTGCATTGCTTGGAGTGGTTTGAGGCCCGTGGATTACCTGCTCAAACATTTCGAGGTCGACTCACACTGGTGCCTGATCCACGCCACACACATGACTGAGATCGAAACCCGAGCGGTTGCCGAAAGTGGTGCTGTGGTCGGAATTTGCCCGACAACCGAAGGTAATTTGGGTGACGGCTTTTTTAATGCAGTTGAATATCTTAAAGCAAAAGGCCAATTTGGTATTGGCTCCGACAGCCAAATTTCGGTGTCTCCTAGTGAAGAATTACGCTGGTTAGAATACGGTCAACGGCTAGTTCACCAGTCGCGTAATCTTTTGGCTGGTGGCTTTCAACGCAGCACCGGCCGCACTCTTTTTAACCAAGCGGCTGCCGGTGGCGCGCAAGCCTGTGGCCATAATAGCGGGGCCATCGCGGTCGGCAAACGAGCCGATTTTGTGGTGTTGGATACGGATCATCCTCTTTTGTGCGAGCGCAATGGTGACGAACTGCTCGATAGCTGGATTTTTTCCGGCAACAGCAACACCGTCCGCGATGTTTATGTTGGCGGCAAACACCTCATTCAAGATGGCCAGCACGCGCAACAAAATGAGATTGCTAAACGCTTCAAATTAACTTTAAAAGCCCTGAGGAACCTAGCATGATCAGATTAATGCTTAAGCCGGGCGAGGTCACGCTCTCCCAGTTGCGAGATATCTATTTCAATGGCGTTGAATTGCTGATTGACGACGCGGCCTGGGCACTTGTCGACCAAGCCCAAGCGGTGGTGCGTGCCAAGGTCGAAGGCGGCGATATTGTTTATGGTGTGAACACCGGTTTTGGTCTGCTGGCATCGAAACATATCGAGGATGACCTGCTGAGCAGGCTGCAACATAATCTGATCTTGTCGCACGCCACGGGTGTCGGGAAATACCTACCTAATGAAGTGGTTCAGTTGATCTTGCTGCTGAAGATTAATGGCTTGTCACGCGGTGTGTCTGGGGCCCGTCGTGAAGTGATAGAACTGTTGTTAGCGATGTTGAATAAAGGCATTTTTCCGGCGATCCCTGAGAAAGGTTCGGTCGGTGCATCCGGCGATCTAGCGCCTTTAGCGCATCTTAGTTTGCCGCTGATTGGTGAAGGTAAGGTGCACTATCAAGGTCGCCTAATTGAGAGCAGCGCGGCCTTTAAATTGGCTGATTTAAAACCATTGAAACTAGCTGCTAAAGAAGGTTTGGCGTTGTTGAACGGCACCCAAGTATCGACAGCATTGGCGCTGAAAGGTCTGTTCGAGGCCGAACAAAACATTAATAGTGCGTTTGTTGCGGGTAGTATGACGGTCGAAGCGGCCTTAGCCAGTCGGGTGCCTTTTGATCCGCGTATTCAGGCAGTGCGCGGCCAACAGGGGCAGATTGAAGCAGCCCGAATTTACCGCGAGCTGCTCGCTGAAAGCGAAATTGCTAATTCGCATCTGGAATGTGACAAGGTGCAAGACCCTTATTCGTTGCGATGTCAGCCACAGGTGATGGGGGCTTGTTTGGATCAATTGAAAAATGCGGCTCGAATCATTGCAATCGAAGCCAATGCCGTATCAGACAATCCGCTGATCTTCACCGAAGAAGGCGATATTCTTTCCGGGGGTAATTTCCATGCACAACCGATTGCGTTTGCCGCAGACAATATTGCGCTCGCGATTGCAGAAATAGGGTCATTGTCTGAGCGCCGTATGGCCTTATTGCTGGATGCCAATATGAGCGCATTGCCGCCGTTCTTGGTGAAAGATGCGGGCGTGAATAGCGGCTTTATGATTGCACAAGTGACGGCTGCAGCATTGGCGAGTGAAAACAAAAGCTTGGCGCACCCCGCAAGCGTGGATAGTTTGCCGACTTCTGCCAATCAGGAGGATCATGTCAGCATGGCAACCTTTGCGGCACGCCGATTGACCGACATGAATCTGAATACGCGTTATGTGGTGGCAATTGAATTGCTAGCTGCGTGTCAGGGCATTGAATTGCGCCGCCCTCTGAAATCTAATCAGTTGCTCGAAAGTTATTGGGCGAATGTTCGTTCAGTTGCCGCTTACTGGGATCATGATCGTTATTTTCAACCGGATTTAGAAGCCATTTCAGAATTGATTCAGGCGAACACCTTTGGTCAATGGGCCAATGACTATATGGAGTGGGACAGATAGGTCGATCTGTCAGGGGGGTGGTGAATTTTGATTATGCAGACTGTTCTTTCAAAATATCTCGAATACACAAAATAGATCGTACATTCTTTATTCCGGGAATTTTGTAGATCTCATGTTTTAAGAAATGCTCGAACTCCCGGGTGTCTTTCACCGCTATTTTGATTAAGAAATCAAACTCCGCCGCGCAAAGGTGAGCTTCAATGACTTCTGGAATTTTTCGTATCGCCATTTCAGCGATAGAGAAGCTTTTATCATCGTGTCTATCCATCGATACTTGAACCATCATGATCTCTCCTCGGCCTAGCGCTGTTTGGTTAATCACCGCCTGATAACCGGTGATTACGCCTTTATCCTCTAAATTTTTGACTCGCGTCCAGCAGGGTGATTGAGTCAAGCCAACTCTTCTCGCCAGTTCTGCATTGCTGATTCGGGCTTCGCTTTTAAGCGCCTGAATAATTTTATGATCAGTCTGGTCAAGCGTGTCGCTAATAGTCATATCTATTTAATTCTGTTGAGTTCAGCTAAATAAGAAGAACCTTCTGTACGATTATCTAATTACTTAGAAAACAGAAGCACCTTTGAAAATTCTAAGTATAAGATTCTGCTATAGCAATAACTACCCACGATGTGGCGTTTAGTTCGAATATCACAAAAGGGATTCTTATGAACAACCAGTTTTATACTCACCTCACCGATAGGCTTGGCGAAATCAAAAGCAGTGGTCTTTTGAAATCCGAACGCAGTATCACTTCGCCTCAAGCCGCAATCATCAAAGTTATGGACGGTGATCGAGCGCACGAAAACGTTATCAATTTATGCGCCAACAATTACCTTGGTTTAGCCGATCACCCTGATTTAATAAAAGCGGCTAAACAAGGACTAGATCAATATGGATATGGCATGGCGTCGGTTCGGTTTATCTGCGGAACTCAAACTATTCATCGTCAGTTAGAGCAGCGTTTAGCTAACTTTTTGAATAAAGACGACGCTATCTTATTTGCCGCGTGTTTCGATGCAAATGGCGGATTGTTCGAGCCTTTGCTGGGACCTGAAGACGCGATAGTGTCAGATTCGCTGAATCATGCCTCAATAATTGATGGCATACGCTTGTGCAAAGCTAAGCGGTATCGCTATGCCAATTCTGACATGGTTGACCTAGAAACCCAATTGAAAGCAGCGCGAGCAGGTGGTGCGCGTTTTGTGATGATCGCAACCGACGGCGTGTTTTCTATGGATGGTTATCTAGCCAATTTGCCGGAAGTAACCGCACTAGCCGAAAAATACGATGCAATGGTTATGGTAGATGATTGTCATGCGACCGGTTTTATGGGCCCGAAAGGCGCCGGCACACCCGCTCATTTCGGGGTCGACGTAGATATTATTACGGGCACCTTAGGTAAAGCGCTGGGTGGAGCGATTGGCGGTTACATCGCTGGGCCTCAAGCCGTTATCGATATGTTGCGCCAACGCGCACGCCCCTATTTGTTTTCCAATTCTTTGCCACCAATGGTCGTGATGGCGGGGCTTAAGGCATTAGATTTGGTTGAGGCAGGAGATGATCTACGAACGCGGCTTTTTGAAAACACGCGTTATTGGCGCAAAGGGTTGACTCAATTAGGCTTTGATTTATTGGACGGTGAGCACCCAATTGTTCCCATTATGTTGGGAGACGCGCTGCTAGCTCAGGAAATGTCAGCCAAACTGTTTGAACTTGATGTGTACGTGTCAGGTTTTTTCTTCCCTGTCGTGCCACTGGGCAAAGCAAGGATACGAACTCAGATGAACGCTGCACTCACACGCGCAGACATGGATAAAGCGCTAAATGCGTTTGATCACGCCGGGCACCAGACTGGAGTCTTATCATGAATGGTTTGATGAAAGCGTTGGTGAAGTCGAAGGCTGAGCCTGGCATCTGGATGGAGACCCATCCAATTCCTGCCATAGGCGCAGAAGATGTATTGATTAAAATTAACAAAACTGCCATCTGTGGCACCGATTTACACATCTGGAAATGGAATGATTGGGCCCAAAAGACGATTCCTGTTCCGCTCATCACTGGTCATGAGTTCAGCGGAGAAATTGTTGAGCTTGGCACCGCTGTGAAAGAGCTAAAAGTTGGCCAACGTTGCTCTGGGGAAGGGCACTTAATAGGCAAGCAGTCAAGGCAGTCGCGAGCGGGCAAGTTCCACTTAGACCCAGAAACCCGCGGGATTGGCGTCAATGAACCAGGCGCCTTCGCGGAGTATCTGCGTCTGCCTGCTTTTAATGTCGTGCCATTACCGGATGATATCGATGATGAAATTGGCGCTATTCTTGATCCTTTGGGCAATGCAGTGCACACAGCCTTAAGCTTTAATTTAATTGGAGAAGATGTGTTGATAACGGGAGCCGGCCCAATCGGCATAATGGCGGCAGCTGTAGCGCGCCATGCAGGGGCGAGAAATGTGGTGATTACAGATATCAATCAGGATCGATTGGCGTTAGCTGGAACAGTGGCTGACGTGCGCCCGGTAAATCCAGCCGAAGAAAGCTTGAATGAAGTGATTGCCGAACTCGGATTAAAGCAAGGGTTCGATGTGGGTTTGGAAATGTCTGGAAACCAAGATGCGATGGATCAAATGATAGAGGCCATGGTGATGGGTGGAAAAATAGCGTTATTGGGTATCCCGCCAGGCAAATCTCCGGTTGATTGGTCTCGCATTGTGTTCAAAGCGATCACCATTAAAGGCGTTTATGGGCGAGAGATTTTTGAGACTTGGTACAAAATGATTGCGATGCTGCAAAACGGCTTAGATGTGCGTTCGGTTATCACCCATCGTTTATCCATTGACGACTTTGAATCTGG